>NZ_RZTJ01000030.1:0-42993 GCF_003997065.1 Mesorhizobium sp. M6A.T.Ce.TU.016.01.1.1
CGCCCACCCTGTGCCTGGTGAACGACTGATCGCCCGCCGTGCCGAAAGGTGCGGCGGGCTTTTTGACTTCCGTATGGAACACCGGCTCGGGGAGGACGTTCGGCTTCTGCAGCATCTTCTCCTGTGAACCAAGCTGCGAGATCGGTGTCCCCTCCCGATCAGCCCGCGTCCTTCCCCTCCGTAGGGCGCGGCGTGGCTTGGTCATCGCTTTCCCGATGACGCGATGTCCGGCCTATTACACGAAGCAGGACAGACTTAGGTCCCGTCTCAGATCAGACCGAAGCCCAACCAAGGAACGTTTGCGGCTGCCTCAGGTTTGAGTGGACCGGGCGCAAAGAGGATCCCGTCCATCGCAAGAGATCTCACATAAAGGAGAAAGCTATGAGAATGCGTCTTTCCACTGCAGTCGCAGGGTTTCTGCTGCTGGCAGGTATCGGCGCTGCTGCCGCTCAGGACGTAATCATCGAGCCCGAGCAGGAGACCGTCGTCAGGGAATATGTGAAGAAGCAGCCGCTCGCATCGGTGAAAATCCCAGGGGTAGAGCTCAATATCGGCTCAACCCTGCCCGATACAGTCGAGCTTCATGAAGTTCCCGACACCAAATACAGTTACGTGGTGGTCGACGACCGGACCGTTGTCGTTGATCCAGGCACACGCAAGGTCATCAAAGTCATCGAATAACCTAAGCGACTGGGAGGACAGCTCGCCGTGCCGGAAGGTGCGGCGGGCAGCCAGCAACGGAGGAATGTGATCATCGTGTCGAACCGTGAGATTGGAGCATCCAAGGCACTCCGAATGCGCGTGACCGACCTCAACAAGAGGATGCGCGGCGCGCGGATTACCGAGAAGGAACTGAAGACCTTTCGAAAGGTCGCAGCCGTCATGGAGGACGGCAAGGGTAGAATTGATGCCGACGATTTGATTGCCGCATCCTTCGTCGAGACGCTGGACTAACCAAGCCGCCTTTAAGATATCCAGAATGCGAGGCGCTGCAATGTCCCTCTCTCCCAGCCTATTTTCTGTTGGCCTGACTTTCCAATGCCCGCAGTGCAACTTCACCGTCATCAAGAACGGCAGTTGGTTTCAGGTCGTTTCCCATTACAAGTGCGAGGGATGCGGACGCGAGATCCGGATTACCTATCCCGACAAGATTGGTATCTTCCAGAAGCACGCGCACTTGGCCGCTCCCACGCCAGGAGCGCGGTAGATGCGGGCTGCCCCCGCGGGCGGCCCCGGGTCGGAGAGTTTGGTCAGTGTGCCGCGGCAATACTTCGCGGCCTCGGTCAGGGTTGCCTGATGGCTGCCGCGCTTGTGGATCACCTTCGACACCTGCTCCGGCGTGATGCATAATCATCGTCCGCTGACACTTTGTGGCGATCGCGGAAATCCCTCGAGATAGGAATCCCAGCATAGCCCGCGCTCCTCCTCAGAGCGCGGGCCGCAGCTCCCGATCTTCAGCGGCGGGCTAGATGGGGGATAGGCCCACCGCTCCCCATTCAACTGTTAAGCAACCGCTTATCTTCCAGGCGCGGTTCTGATCTCGCCCCGGATGTTGTTGGGAAAGATGTCCGTTTTTTCTTCCGTGATTTCGTTTTTTCTGATTGTTTGTTGCATATGCCGCTTTTGGGGGAAGCTTGGTTATGCCCGTTCAACGAAAGGCCGAGGCTGTCGGGATTTTCAATTCATCCGAGCTGGCGCTGCTTGGTCGCGTGTTCGATCGCTTGAAGGTTGACCACCAATCGGAACAACAACGTGAAGTGCTCGCGTCCCGAATTATTGCCAACTACATGGCCGGAGTGGTGGACGAGGAAGAACTTCTTTCAGCTTCCAAACAGCCGCTGGGACGGTAAGCGGCTGCGCCGCCGAATCAAACACATCCTTCCAACCGCCGGTTGGTAGACGCGACGCAGCCGGCAGCCTACGATTTTTCACGATCCGCGCACCGGGCAAGTCCCGACCCACCCCGCGCTCGGTGACCGCTTGATCGCCCCGTCGCTCTCCTGTGCGGCGGGTTTTTTTGTTTCCTATGGAAATACTGGCATTCGCGCTGAGGGCCGGGCCGGTGACCCGCAAATACGTCGGCGGTGGCATCGTCAGCGTCAATCACGAGGATTTTTGGGACAAGGGCTAAAGCGGACATCTCAGATCCCATACCTCAGGGCAATGAAGACCACCGGTGCAAAGATCAGGAAGATCGCCATTACTATAATCACGGCAAGGGCCAGGCGCTCTGTTCGCCTGACAATGGCAGCGACCTCGTCGTCGCTCGACGAGATGAGATCAACCACCGAGAAATCTGTTGGGTTAGGAGTTTGATTGTCATTTGCGGGTCGGCTTGCGACCTCATCGACATTCTGTCTGCTCTGGATAAGGGTCACAGTACTTTCCGCTGTTAGAGTGTCATATCGGGTGCCCGCCGATGGTGCACGTACAGCGGGCACCCGGTGAACCACCGATGAAGGGACTTTGCTCGGCGGCCCAATACCAATGCAGTGGTAAGGTCCTGGTTGCCGGCCCTCAGCCCTCTGTCTTTGACCCAAAGACTTCAGTCTTGCCGCATCTCGGACCAAAGCCCAGCGGAGGAACGAAGTGCCCGCCGGTCCCGTTTGCCGACAGTAATAATTCAGAGATAGGAGAGGTAGTCATGGCTGACGGTCCAACCGTTGTTAACTCAGGCGGAAATGGCGCCGGTACTGCTGTCGCCGTCGTTCTCGCAATCATCGCAATCGTGATCCTGCTATTGTTCACTGGCGTTATCAACATCAATGGCGGGGGCACCGGAAAGGACATCGACGTAAAGGTCGAAGCGCCCAACGTTGAAGCGCCTACGGTCGAAGCGCCCAAGGTCGAAGCGCCAGCCGCGCCCGCTCCGGCGAAACCGGCCGAACCTGCTCCAGCCGCGCCCGCTCCGGCAGCACCTGCTAACGGCGGCTGAAGGACGCCTTCATGGGAAAGGTCCGCAACCTACAGCTCCGCTATTCGGAGGCCCGAGGCCGCGATCGTGGCGGCTTCACGGTTTGAGAGGATATCGGACGTCGGGCCTGGGCTTGATGAAAACGTTCTGTGTGGAGGGCGAGGCGTCCACACTCTGCAAAGAGCGCAGCGAACAGGAAGCCGTTCAACGGAGTTTCAATCCTTTGGCGGGAACCAGCCAAGGAACATCGAGCGCTCTGGAAACGCAGTCCAAGCGCCCCCTGGCCGCGTCCAAAGGGGATGAAGCGGCCTGTCGCGCAATGGGTCGAGCCGGTTCTGCGCCATGACATAGGTGACAGATCGCGCTGCGACACGGCGCGTGAACCCGTGTCTTTTTTCAGGTATCACCGATCGTCCGCACGCCTCGCAGATAAGATTCGCCGACGTCGCGGGCACCTCCTGTGTGCTTGCGTTCATTCCATGTCCGCAGTGAGGAGGGGCGTTGGCGGGCCGTGTTCGCCAATGGCGGGGCAGGGCGGATCTGAACGGGGGTTTTCCACGAATGACATTGATGGCTGCGGCGGCATTGCTGATCTTGATCCTGACCTATGCCGGCGTCGCAATCGGCAGGATACCTGGCTTGCGCCTCGACCGGGCAGGCATTGCTTTGCTCGGCGGCGCGGCGATGATCGCCATCGGCGCGCTCAGCCTGGAGGACGCCTACCGCGCGATCAATTTCGACACCATCACGCTGCTGCTCGGCATGATGATCGTCGTGGCGCATCTGAAAGTGTCGGGCGCTTTCCGCGCACTCGGCGCCGTCGCCATCGAGCATGCGCACGCGCCATTCATGCTGCTGGTGATGGTGACGCTGCTGACCGGCGTTCTGTCGGCGTTCCTGGTCAACGACGCGATCTGCCTGGTCATGGCGCCGATCGTCGTCCACGTCACCCGTGTCATCAACCGCAACCCGATTCCCTATCTGATCGCCACCGCCACGGCGTCGAATTGCGGCAGCGTCGCCACCATCACCGGCAATCCCCAGAACATGGTCATAGGCGCGCTGTCGGGGATTTCCTATCCGGCCTTCTCGGCGGCCCTGGCGCCCGTCGCCCTGTTTGGCCTCGTCGCCGTCATCGTCATCGTGCGCATCGTCTACCGGGCCGAATTCGCGCGCAAGGCCGAGCTCAGCCCCGAAGTCTATCGCGGCCGCATGCTGCCGGGACAGGTGCTGAAGGCGGTGGTCGTCTGCATCGGGCTGGCGATCGCTTTCTTTGCCGACGTGCCGGTCGCCAAGGCGGCGCTCATCGGCGGCGCCATTCTTCTGGTGACCCGCGCCATCAAGCCGGCGCGCATCTATCGCGAGATCGACGGGCCGCTGCTGTTCATGTTCGCCGGCCTGTTCATCGTCGTCGCCGGCGCCGAGAAGACGCTGCTCAGCCCTGACATCATCGCCTCGGCCAAAAACCTCGGCCTGGACGATGTCTGGCGGCTATCCGGCTTCACCGCGGTGCTGTCCAACATCATGAGCAACGTTCCGGCCGTGCTGGCGCTGCGGCCATTCATACCCGGCCTGGAAAACCCGGAGCGCGCCTGGCTGATCGTCGCGATGAGCTCGACGCTGGCCGGCAATTTCACGCTGCTCGGCTCGGTCGCCAATCTGATTGTCGCGGAGCACGCGCGGGTCTCCGGCACAACTCTGTCGTTCGCCGCCTTCTTCAAGGTCGGCCTGCCGCTGACGCTGGTCACGCTGCTTGCCGGAACGGCGTGGCTGGCGCTTGGGTTTTAGCCGGCACGGATCGTCGCGGCAGCAATCCTTCGTCAGGCGCTGTCTTGGGATCTCGCCCGAACGAGCATGGCAGCGGCGTGTCCGGCTGCCTCGATATAGTCGGGGTTGCGGTGGATCAGCATGATCGAGAACGCGCCATCCATCAGAAGGACGATTTCGCGCGCCAGGGTTTGTGGCTCCAAAATGCTGCGGCCTGACATTTCGCCGGCCAGCCATTTTTCGAAATTCGCCTTGTGTCGCGACCCGACCTTGATCGCCGGGTGTCCGGGCATGGCGGCGAGCTCCGCGGCCGTTCGCAGGAAACCACATCCTTTCCATTTGGGATGGCGTGCCACGCGTGCCAGATTGGTGAAGATCGCCTCGACCTTGCGATCGGGACCGCCTTCGGCGGCGTCGAACCAGCCGGCCATCTGCTTCAGATTCGGCTGGTCGCGGCCATCGAGATAAGCGGCGATCAGGTCGTCCTTGCTCTTGAAATGATAGTAAAGCGTGCGCTTGGTGAGGCCTGCCTTTTCGGCGACGGCATCGACGCTGACGCGGCCAATCCCTTCAGCATAGAACAGCTTCGTCGCGGCATCGACAATACGTTTGCGGGTAGGGCTGAGCTCTTGGGGCATGGGGCAATGTATACCGACTAGTGAATATACAAGCAATCGAGAGCCTGATCCTTTCCTGTTCCTGCCACCGCATGCTGGAAAGGAAGCCAAATGACCGGACTTGTCCTGAGCGAGGTTCGCGACGGGGTTGCCGTCCTGACCCTCAATCGCCCTGAAAAACTCAACGCGCTGAACTACGCCCTGATCGACCGCCTGCTGGCCATCCTCGACGCTATCGAGGTCGATGGCTCCATCCGGGCAGTCATCCTCACCGGCGCTGGCGAGCGGGCGTTCTCGGCGGGCGGCGACATCCACGAATTCTCGGCAAGCGTGGCGCTTGGCGCCGATGCCGCCTTGCGCGACTTCGTCATGCGTGGGCAGCGATTGACGGCCAGACTGGAAGCGTTCCGCAAACCCGTCATCGCCGCGGTCAACGGTCTTGCCTTCGGCGGAGGTTGCGAAATCACCGAGGCCGTGCCGCTCGCCATCGCCAGCGAACGTGCCTCGTTCGCCAAACCCGAAATCGTTCTCGCAATGCCGCCGACGTTCGGCGGAACGCAGCGCCTGCCGAGGCTGGCCGGACGCAAGCGGGCCCTCGAGTTGCTGCTGACAGGGGAGGCGTTTTCGCCGCAGCGCGCACTCGAACTCGGCCTCGTCAACCAGGTGGTTCCACACGACGACCTGATGCCGGCAGCACTTGACCTGGCTCAGCGAATTCTGCGGCATTCACAGCTGGCGGTCGCCAGCATCCTCACCGCAGTTACGCGCGGCATCAACCAGTCCATCGCGGAAGGGTTGATGGTTGAGGCCGAACAGTTCGCTCGCATGGCGCCGACCGCCGATCTGCGCGAAGGGCTCGATGCCTGGATCGCGCGCCGCGAGCCAAGCTATTCCGGTTCGTGGACGCGCACTGCTGCGGGTGAGTGAGGCACAAGGGGACATATCGCTGGAGCCGGTTCCGGAGATATTCGAGGCGTTCGATTGCGGAGAAGCCCTGATCGGACTATTTGGCGCGGGTGGGCCAGAACGCCCAGATCAGCAAAGCCGCCAAGGCCAGCCAGAGCGCCACGATAAAGAACATTCCCGTCCTGCTTTGCGGGTGTTTTTCGAGCGCGGCAGCCCGCGCTCGAAACTCGTCCATCAGCGGCGGCGGAACAAGCCTTATGGCCAGGATTACGCCGAGCGGCACGATGATCAGGTCGTCGAGATAGCCGAGCACCGGGATGAAATCCGGGATCAGGTCGATTGGGGAAAGCGCATAGGCGGCCACCATCCCCGCCACGAGTTTCGCGGACCAGGGCACCCGAGGATCGCGCGCTGCGAACCACAGGGCGACGACATCAAGCTTGATGTCGCGCGCCCGGCGCTTTGCCGTTTCCAGCCATGCTTTCATAGGGTTACTTTAGCACAGATTGTCCGCCGACGTCCGAGCGGCGGTTGCTGGTCGAAGAAAGACCTAGACTAAGGCCCGTGGCGCATCCCAAACGACGCGTGGCGCTCTAATGTTCCGACGGTTCGGTGCCGCTCGCCGGCTTCTCGCCCGAAACATAGGCGTCGAGAAAGTTCTGCGAGGCGACATCGTCGGCGAGGCTCCTCAGCTTTTCGGCCGCGGCCGCCCCCAAAATCGCCTCGACGCGCCTGTTGGCCTCGACCCACACAACATATGCCTGCTGGTATCGCGCTTTTCCGAGCGGCGTCAGCACGGCATGCTTCGTTCGCCGGTCGTGGGCATCCTGGCGGACCTCGACCAGACCGTCGCGCACAAGCGGCCGCAACGCGTGCGTCAGCGCTGAAATCTGGATCGCCAGGCGGGCGGCGAGGACCTGCAGCGTCGGCCCGTCCTCGCCATAAACGGCCCCGAGCCCGTCGATCTGGCCGAGCAGAAGCGTTTGCGTTGACGTCAGCCCGGTTGGGACGAGCGCCACGTCATACAACTGGCCAAGCCGCCGCGCCGCACGACGCAGCGACGAATTGATGCAGACGAAATCGTTCGGCATGCCGGGCGCTTCCGCGTCGGGCTCGTCCCGACTTTCGAGCGATGCAAACGATTCGACCGTTTTTCCCATCTTCACAAAATAGTTGAGTGCTGAACCATTGCAATAGGGCAGAGATTTGGCTAGTTGGTTGAGCACTCAACATTTGAGTGCTCAACTTTAGGAGATGACCCATGTCGAACTCAGCTTCCAAGCCGATCGCCGTCGTTACCGGCGCCTCCGCCGGCATCGGCGCCGTCTATGCCGACCGCCTCGCCGCCCGTGGCTATGATCTTGTGCTCGTGGCGCGACGCGCCGAACGCCTGAAAACCCTCTCAGCGGAGTTGTCGCGGGCCTATGGCGCCAAGGTCGAGGTGATCAGCGCCGACCTGACCAAAGAGGACGGCTTGGCGCGCGTCGAGAAGGTGCTCGCCACCAACCCCGCCATCACGCTGCTTGTGAACAACGCCGGCAACGGAACGCTTGGATCGACGATAAACACGTCCGACGAGAATGCCGCGTCGACGATCGCGCTCAACATCACGGCGCTGACGCGCCTGACCCGAGCGGCGCTGCCGGCATTCCTGTCGCGCAACGCCGGGGCGATAATCAATATAGCCTCGGTCATGGCGCTGCACTCGCTGCCGATCACCTCCCTCTATAGCGGCACCAAAGGCTATGTGGTGAACTTCAGCCGTGGCCTGCAGGAGGAGCTTGCCGGGACCGGCGTCAGGCTGCAGCTCGTTCTTCCAGCTGCGACCGCCACCGAATTCTACGAATTCGCCGGCATGCCGCTTTCAGCGTTCGACCCGGCAGTGGTGATGACCGCGGAAGACATGGTCGACGCGGCCCTGGCAGGGTTCGATCAGGGTGAAGCCATCACGCTGCCGTCAGTCCACGACCGTGCGCTGTGGGAAACCTACGACGCCGCCCGCGCCACCCTGTTCGCCGCGACACAAACCGGCGAACCGGCGCCTCGCTACCAGGCGGCTTGACGCCGCCGGACCGCGCTGCGCGCAGGGCGGTCTCCGCTGGCATGGCTAGGGCGACGCCACCGTCAGATGGCCTTTCATGTTGGGGTGGAAGCGGCAGAAATAGTCGACCGAACCCGCCGTCTTCAGCGTCAGGCTCGCCGCCTTCTTCGGCGGGATCATAGCCTCCCAGCCGCCCTTGACGGTCGCCGTGTGGGCGAACACGTCCTTGTTGACCCACTCGATCGTGTCGCCGACCTTCGCCTCGATGCTTGCGGGCGAAAATACAAGCTTCTCGATCGTCACCTCAATCGTGCCGGCCTTGGCTGGTGCGGCACCAATGGTTAGCGCCAAAGCAACCCACAGATGCCGTTTCGACGCCGTCGGTGCTGTTCTCATTTCAGCTTGCCGGCGACATGTTCGGCATGCTGTTCATGGCCCTGGAATAGCTTCAGGCCGGTCTCCAGCAGGCTCTTCAGTTCGGCATTCTCGGCCGAGGGGATCAGCAGGGTTTTGAGCGCGCCGTTGACCTGCTTATGGTAGGCGACCTCGTTGGCGACATAGGCCTTGTCGAAGGCGGCGCCGTCGAGTTTGGCGAGCTTGGCTCGTTCCTCGGCCGCCGCCTCGGTCAGCGCCTTGCTGGTGGCGTTGTCCTCCGGCGTCAGTTTGAGCTTCTTGACCAAGTCAAGCGCTTGTTTGTTTACGGCTTCATGGTCTCGCACCATATCTTTGGCGAAATCTACAACCTCTTTGTTCTTCGATTTCTCCAGCGCTTGTTTGGCCGCCTCGACGTCAAGCACGCCGGCTGTGTAGGCGATGTGGGCGATCTGCGGGTCGGTCGGCTTGTCGGCGGCTTGCGCCAACGGCGCTGCGCTGAGCAGGAAAAGCGCTGCCAGTGCGGTGGTCGATCGAATAAACATGACGTTCTCCTTCGCCGGATGCGGTTGGCTCCGGGCATTTCAGTTGACGATGATTGGATGCCGGGCGGGGGCAAACGTTCCCGGGAATTCGGGAAAAATCAGTCTGTAAAGCCAAGCCGCTGCATCAACGCGGCGGTCAGCCGTTCACACCGGCGGCCGGCGAAGGGGAAGGCATTGAGCAGCACCGGGCCGATCTGATCGTCCAGCGCCTTGCGCACGAGGGCGCGGGCGCGGTGCAGGCGGCTCTTGACGGTTTTGGGCCGCACATCAAGCAGTTCGGCGGTCTCCTCGATGCTGAGACCCTCGATCACCCGCGCCACGAACACTGTCCGGTACACATCGGGAAGCCGATCGGTCGCCCGTTGGACAAGCTCGAGGATTTGCCGTTGCGCCATCGTCCGCTCCGGATCGTCGCTGGGATCGAGGGGAAATTTGATGATTTCGGCGTGTGGAGTTTGCGGCATGGCTACCGTTCGCCGTCTTTTGCGCAAGCGCCCAAGCGCCTCATTGATGACGATGCGCGACAGCCATGTGGCGAGCGAGGATTCCCCGCGAAAATCCCCGAGATGGGCAAAGGCCTTGACATAAGCCTCCTGCACGATGTCTTCAGCCTCGCTGTCGTTGCGAACGACGCTGCGGGCGATACGATAGAGTCGCTGGTTGTGCATCTTGATAATCGTGCGGAAGGCTCCGCCCTCCCGTGCCAGCGCGCGGCCGACAAGCTGCATCTCGCCAGCTGCGGCAGGCATGACGGTCAAGACAGCCGACATGACCGGTTTCCTCATCGCAAGCCAATCTCCTGACCGGAAGCAAATCCTCCGATCGAAACATTGGACGGCCTAGCCGGGAAAAGGTTCCCGACATTTTCCGGCAGCCGGCGGCCGGCAGCGACTACGCTACCGCTTCCGCCAGCAGCCTGTCTGCAGTTTGCGTGCGGGCCGTTGCGGCCAGCAGATCGGTCTGCGTGATCAGGCCGAGGATGCGCCTGTTGTCGTCTATGATGACGACGGCGTGGCTGCGGCCGTCGGTGAGCACGGGTAGGAGGCCCATGGCAGGCGCGCTCGCCGAGGCGGTTGCCACGGCCTTTGTCACGCTTTTCACCGTATCCGAGGCCCACGCCAGTTCTCGCAGTCCGACGGCGCCAACAAGCCTGGCCTCCGAATCGACGACCGGCAGCGTCCGGATGTTGTGGGCGAGCAGCAAATGACGTGCCTGGTCGGCGCGAGCGTGTTCATCGACCGAAATTACATGGCACGACATGATGTCCCTGCACAGCAAGGTCCGGTGCGTACGCACCATCGCTTGCAACTCCACCTGCCGCAGCAGCCGTTCGAGATCGTTGCGGTCGATGTCGAATGTCTCCTCCAAGGTACCAAGCGCAGCATCGATGTCCTCGGGCCGGAAGCCGATACGCTCCTGAGCGGGTGGATCGATGGTGCCGTGGCTGTTTTTTGGCGCGGCCACCGTCACATGTGGATAGGTCCGTCGCGACAACTTGTGAAAGCCGTATCCGAGCGCGACGAGCACGATCGAGTTCAAGGCCACCGGCACGAAAGGAAACAGGAAGCCGGCACCGATGACGGCCGGTCCGCCGATCACAGCCGTCAGGGCGGCAGCCCCACCTGGTGGATGCAGGCAGCGGGTGAACGACATGGCGGCTATGGCCAATGACACCGCAATGCCCATCGCAAGGATGGGCTCATGCACGAAATACGCCACGAGCACGCCGACGAGCGCCGATATGGTGTTGCCGCCAATGATCGACCAGGGTTGCGCCAACGGGCTCGCCGGCACCGCGAACAAAAGCACGGCCGAGGCACCCATCGGCGCCACGAGCAGCGGCACATGCGGGCCGCTACCGAGCACCAGACCGCTGATCGCGCCGGTCAACGCAATGCCGATCGTCGCACCGATACAGGCGATGATCCGCTCGCGCAGCGTAGCGCCGGCAAGTATTGGGACAAAGAGGCGAAAGGCCATGGTACTGACAACTCTGGTGGCGAAACTGGGTTTGGGACGTGCCGCTTGCGGCTGATGGCCTCGCAATGAGGCCAGAATGTTGGATTTGAAAGCCAAACCGATCCGGAAAATCACAGCTTCGGGAAATAATCTTGCTGATGCGGCCGAGACCCGGCGCATGCAGGGCCGCTGCGGCGGCAGTTCCCCGCTTATGCCGCCTTCGCCGCGGCGAGACCGCGCGCAAGATCGGCCTTGAGGTCATCGACGTCCTCGAGCCCGATCTGCAGGCGCACCAGCGGGCCGTCATAAGGGCCCTTGGCGACGACGCGGTCGCCGAGGAAGACCGGCACCGCAAGGCTCTCATAGCCGCCCCAGGAATAGCCGAGGCCGAATATCCTGAGCGCGTCGAGGAAGGCATGCTGCTGTTTCTGGCCGCCGCCCGCAAGGACGATCGAAAAAATGCCGCTTGAGCCGCAGAAGTCGCGCTTCCAGAGATCATGGTCGGGATGGCTGGGAAGCGCTGGATGCAGCACGCGCCCTACGCCCGGCTGGCCCTCCAGCCAGCCGGCGATATCAAGTGCGCTGCGCTGATGATGGTCGAGGCGCACGCCCATGGTGCGCAGGCCGCGCAGCACCTGATAGACGTCGTCCGGCCCGGCGCAGCAGCCCATCGTGTAGAAGGTCTCGCAAAGCTGTTTCCAGCAGGCCTTGTTGGCCGATGCGGTGCCGAGCAGCACGTCGGAATGGCCGGCCGGATATTTCGTCGCCGCATGGATCGAGATGTCGACGCCGTGGTCGAGCGGGCGGAAGTAGAGCGGCGTCGCCCAGGTATTGTCCATCATGACGATCGCGCCGGCGGCGTGTGCCGCGCTGGCGATGGCCGGTATGTCCTGCACCTCGAAAGTGTTGGAGGCCGGCGATTCGGTGAACACGACCCTGGTGTTGGACTTGATCAGCGCCGCTATGCCGGCACCGGCATGCGGATCGTAATACTCGACGTCAACGCCCAGGCGCTTCAGCATCGTGTCGGCGAAATTGCGGGTCGGATGATAGACAGAATCGACGATCAGGACATGGTCGCCCGCCGACAGGAAGGCTAGCAGCGGCACCGTCACCGCCGCCAGGCCAGACGGCACCACAATTGTGCCGGCCGAGCCTTCCAGCCCGTCCATGGCGCTGGCAAGCGCGTCGGTGGTCGGTGTGCCGCGCGTGCCGTAGGTGTATTTCTGGCTGCGTGCCGCCATTGTCGCCGCGTTGGGATAGAGCACGGTCGAGGCATGCACCACCGGCGGATTGACGAAGCCGAAATAGTCGTGCGGATTGTTGCCCGAGTGGGCAAGCCGTGTGTTGATGCCCATTTCGTTGCCGTCTTTTGTCATTCGCTTCGCCTCTGATCAAGCGCTAGCCATAGTGCGGCGGCATTGGCCGCGCAACCGCCCGACGCTCGCCAGGCGGCGGACTTCGGATATACCAATTGATCCATGGCAACTCAGGAATGCGCAGCCTTCCGAAGGCGAATTTCAAAGGCCCCAGCCCCGATTTGCGTTGGCCGGATTTTGCCGGCTTTGTTCGCACGGCTGACTAATTTCCAGGCGTGTTTGTCTGCAATTCGGGCATTTGCGGCAATTGGTTTTCAATCTCTTTCGGTTTCGGTCATTTTCCTTGACCTCACAGGAATAATCGCCTTCGATGCAGTTCGTGAATGGGAGGCAGCGCGTTGGTTGCGATGCGGGGTTCCGGGAATGGGCCGGAACGGGAAGCTGCATTCACACCGAAAAAAAGTCAGGTTCGCCTGAAAAAAACAGAAAAGGGTCTGTGGGTTATGAAACACATTGCAATCGGCATTCTGGGCGCCGCCGCGCTTGGATTGGTGGCTTCGGCCGCGTCGGCGGCCACGCTCGACGACGTCAAGGCCAAGGGCTTCATCCAATGCGGCGTCTCGACCGGTCTGGCCGGCTTCTCGGCGCCGGATGACAAGGGCGACTGGCAAGGCATCGATGCGGATTTCTGCCGCGCTGTCGCGGCCGCCGTTTTTGGCGATGGCACCAAGGTCAAGTTCACGCCGCTCAGCGCCAAGGAACGCTTCACCGCGCTACAGTCAGGCGAGATCGACATCCTGTCGCGCAACACCACCTGGACCATCAACCGCGATACGGCGCTTGGGCTGAACTTCGTCGGTGTCACCTACTATGACGGCCAGGGCTTCATGATCAACGCCAAGAAGCTGCCGGGCGTGAATTCCGCGCTGCAGCTTTCGGGCGCGGCAGTCTGCGTGCAGAGCGGCACCACGACCGAGCTCAACCTTGCCGACTATTTCAAGTCGAACAAGATGGAGTACAACCCCGTCGTCTTCGAAAAGCTGGAAGAGGTCAACGCCGCCTATGACGCCGGCCGTTGCGACGTCTACACCACCGACCAGTCCGGCCTCTACGGCATCCGCCTGACGCTTGGCGCACCCGCCGACCACGTCGTGCTGCCCGAGATCATCTCCAAGGAACCGCTCGGACCGGCCGTGCGCCAGGGCGACGACCAGTGGTACCACATCGTCAAATGGACCTATTTCGCGCTATTGCAGGCAGAGGAACTCGGCATCACCAAGGCCAATGTCGAGGAGATGAAGGCCTCGGACAATCCCGAGATCAAGCGCGTGCTCGGCCAGGAAGCAGACACCAAGATCGGCACCGATCTCGGCGTCTCCAACGACTGGGTCGTCAACATCGTCAAGGCAGTTGGCAATTACGGCGAAATGTTCGAACGCAATGTCGGTTCGGGCAGCCCGCTGAAGATCGCGCGCGGCATCAACGCGTTGTGGACCAAGGGCGGCCTGCAATACGCTCCGCCGATCCGCTGATCGAAATGTGATCCGGAAGGCAGCTTTCCTGCCTTCCGGTTTCTCTTTCCAGGGGATGGTCGAATGGCATCGCAGGAAATTCTTCGCGAGGAGCCAAGCCGCGGCTCCTTTATCAATGATCCGAAGGTCCGCGGCATATTCTTCCAGGCGGTGGTCGTCATCGTGCTGGTGGCGTTGGTCTGGTGGATCGTCCAAAACACCATCGACAATCTGACGCGCCTGCGCATTGCATCAGGCTTCAGCTTCCTCAGGGGCCGCGCGGGCTTCGACATCAGTGACAGCGCCATCGCTTATTCGTCGGATTCGACTTATGGCCGCGCCATTGTGGTCGGCTTCATCAACACGCTCATCGTTGCCGGCGCCGGCATAATCACCGCCACCATCATTGGCTTCATCCTCGGCATCGGCCGGCTTTCGCACAACTGGCTGATCCGCAAGATCTGCATGGTCTATGTCGAGGTCTTCCGCAACATCCCGCCGCTGCTGGTCATCTTCTTCTGGTATTCCGGCGTGCTTTCGGTGCTGCCGCCGCCGCGCGAAAGCATCAATTTGCCATTCGGCTCTTTTCTCAACCAGCGCGGCTTCTACTTTTTGCGTCCGATCTGGGGCGAAGGCTCCTGGCTGATCCTGGTCGCTCTGCTTCTCGGCATTGCCATGGCGTGGTTCGTCGCCCGCAAGGCGCGTCAGCGGCAGATGGCGACCGGCCAGCAGTTCCCGGTGTTCTGGACATCGGCGGCTCTGATCGTCGGCTTGCCGTTGCTGGCCTACGCGCTGAGCGGCTTCCCGCTGAGCTTTGACTATCCAAAGCAATCAACCTTCAACCTGACTGGCGGCTTTCAGGTCAAGCCGGAGTTCCTGTCGCTCTATTTGGCGCTGTCCTTCTATACGGCGGCCTTCATCGCCGAAATCGTGCGGGCCGGCATCATGGGCGTCAGCAAGGGTCAGACCGAGGCAGCCGGCGCGCTCGGGCTTCGCCCGGGATCGATCCTGCGGCTTGTCGTCATCCCGCAAGCCATGCGCATCGTCATTCCGCCGCTGACCAGCCAATATCTGAACCTGACCAAGAACTCTTCGCTCGCCATCGCCATCGGCTACCCCGACCTGACGGCGACGACCGGCACGGTGCTGAACCAGACCGGCCAGGCGATCGAGTGCGTGCTGATCATGATGGTGGTCTATCTCGCGCTCAGCCTGTTGACGTCGGCGATCATGAACGTGGTCAACGCCAGAATGGCGCTGGTGGAGAGGTAGGGACATGCAGGAGCACGACCTTTCCTTTGTCCGCGTCGAAATGGCTCTGGCACAGTCGGCGCCGTCAAGCGAGCGCGGCCTGGGCGCCTGGATACGCAAGAACCTGATTGCTTCGGCCGGCGACACGATCATGACCATCATCGGCATCGTGCTGGTCGCGATGATCCTGCCGCAACTGATCAGCTGGGCCTTCATCAACGCCCAATGGACTGGCACGGACCGCACGTTTTGCGCCACGGTGGCGCAGGGCGGCATCCAGCCGGACGGCTGGTCCGGCGCCTGTTGGGCCTTCGTCAACGCCAAGTTCGGCCAGTTCATGTTCGGCCGCTATCCAATCGATGAGCGCTGGCGGCCGATCCTGGTTGCCATCCTGTTCGTGGCACTTCTGGTGCCGCTGCTGATCCCGAAGGTGCCGCGCAAGGGGCTGAACGCCATTTTGTTCTTCGGGGCGCTGCCGATCTTTGCCTTCATCCTGCTGGTTGGCGGCGTGTTCGGCCTGCCGCATGTCGAAACCTCGTTGTGGGGCGGGCTTCTGGTGACGCTCAGCCTGTCCTTCGTCGGCATTGCCGTTTCGCTGCCGCTCGGCATCGTGCTGGCGCTGGGCCGGCGATCGAAGATGCCGATCGTCAAGATGCTGTGCGTCATCTTCATCGAGACGGTGCGCGGCATCCCGCTGATCACCGTCCTGTTCATGGCCAGCGTCATGCTGCCGCTGTTCCTGCCGGCCGGCGTCAGCTTCGACAAGTTTCTCAGGGCACTGATCGGCGTGTCGCTGTTTGCCGCTGCCTATATGGCCGAAGTGGTGCGCGGCGGCCTGCAGGCGATCCCCAAGGGCCAGTATGAGGGGGCGGATTCGCTCGGCCTCGGCTACTGGCAGAAGATGGGCCTGATCGTGCTGCCGCAGGCGCTGAAGTTGGTCATTCCGGGCATCGTCAACACCTTCATCGGCATGTTCAAGGATACCAGCCTGGTTTCAATTATCTCGATGTTCGACCTGCTCGGCGTCGTCAAACAGAATTTTTCCGACGCCAACTGGGCAACGCCGCAGACGGCCAGGTCCGGCCTCGTGTTCGCTGCCTTCGTCTTTTGGCTGTTCTGTTTCGGCATGTCGCGCTATTCGATGTTCACGGAACGCCGGCTCGACACCAGCTACAAACGCTAAGAACAAAAAAGGGAACCTTCCATGGCCACAGAAAATGCAGTCAGCGCGGAAGAGATCAAGGTCAATGCCGCCAAGATGCAGGTTTCCACCACCGATGTCGCCATCGACATCATCGCCATGCACAAATGGTACGGCGAATTCCATGTCCTGAA
This sequence comes from Mesorhizobium sp. M6A.T.Ce.TU.016.01.1.1, assembly GCF_003997065.1. Classification (NCBI taxonomy): domain Bacteria; kingdom Pseudomonadati; phylum Pseudomonadota; class Alphaproteobacteria; order Hyphomicrobiales; family Phyllobacteriaceae; genus Mesorhizobium; species Mesorhizobium sp. M6A.T.Ce.TU.016.01.1.1. The sequence continues at coordinate 16,538 of NZ_RZTJ01000030.1, forward strand.
GGACATCAACCTGAAGGTGATGCGCGGCGAGCGGATCGTCATTTGCGGCCCTTCGGGCTCCGGCAAATCGACGATGATCCGCTGCATCAACCGGCTGGAAGAGCACCAGAAGGGTAAAATCTTCGTCGACGGCAAGGAATTGACCAACGATCTGAAAAAAATCGACGAGGTGCGCCGCGAGGTCGGCATGGTGTTCCAGCACTTCAATCTGTTCCCGCATTTGACCATCCTGGAAAACTGCACGCTGGCGCCGATCTGGGTGCGCAAGACGCCGAAGAAGCAGGCCGAGGAAATCGCCATGCACTTCCTCACGCGCGTCAAGATCCCGGAACAGGCCAACAAATATCCCGGCCAGCTTTCCGGCGGCCAGCAGCAGCGCGTGGCCATCGCCCGCTCGCTGTGCATGAACCCGCGCATCATGCTGTTCGACGAGCCGACCTCGGCGCTCGATCCGGAAATGATCAAGGAAGTGCTGGAGACGATGGTCGGCCTCGCCGAAGAGGGCATGACCATGCTCTGCGTCACCCACGAGATGGGCTTTGCGCGCAAGGTCGCCAACCGGGTGATCTTCATGGATCAGGGCCAGATCGTCGAGCAGAATACGCCGGCCGAGTTCTTCGACCATCCGCGCCACGAGCGTACAAAACTGTTCCTGTCGCAGATCCTGCACTGATCGCTCTCGCGCAAATCGAAAAAGCCCGGCCGAAACCCGGCCGGGCTCTTTTGCGTCTGAGCTGTCAGCCGGCGATCGAGAGCCGATTGCAAGACCGTCGCCCATGAAGAAGCCATCCCTCATTGGGCGTTTTCTCGCCATTCCGGTGGTGGCGATCGTGCTCGCCGTGATGCTGGGCACGTTCATTCCACGGCCGCTCTTGCCGGCGGCGGCCGCAGATCCCATCGCCACCAGGCACATCCTGGTGCTGAAAAATCCGATCCACACCGATATCGCCATTCCGGTCGACGACGATGTGCGCAAGCGCTTCCATTTCCTGGTCGATGGCGGCATTCCCACCGACATGGCCGAAGTCCGCTACATCGTCTTCGGCTGGGGCGGCCGCGCCTTCTATCTGGAGACGCCGAGCTGGTCGGAGCTGAAGACCGTGCCGGTGATGAAGGCGCTGACCCTTGACGCTTCGGTGATGCATGTCGATGTCGCCGGCAACATTGCCGAGCCGCACCCCGACGTTGCCGGCTTCGACATCGCCGAGGAGCGTTTTGCGGCGCTGCTCGACTTCATCGCCGCGAGTTTCCAGCAAGGGCCGAACGGCCCGATCCTGATCGAGAACGCCGCCTATTCCAGGTTCGATCGCTTCTACGAAGCCAACGGCCACTTCAACGCGCTGGTCGGCTGCAACACCTGGACCGCGGCTGCTCTGCGTATCGCCGGCCTGCGGACAGGCTGGTGGAATCCGCTGTCGGCCACGCTGGACCTATCGATAAGGATTTACAATTGAGAGTTCCGGGCAATCAGTCGGCTTGGCATTGCTGAGTGGGGCAAAAGCGCCTCATTCCTTCGCGCCCCCCTCTGTCCTGCCGGACATCTCCCCCACAAGGAGGGAGATTGGCAGTTTCGGCGCTGCGCTTCATCCTGCAACGTTGGAGATTGGCGAAAGCCGAGGTGGCGGCCGATCTCCCCCCAAAGTGGGGGAGATGTCCGGCAGGACAGAGGGGGGCGCTGTCCCGCCAGCCTATCGAGCTTTCATCGCCGATCGCCAGAGTCCGGCGCCTGCCAGCCATAGAGCCAGTCCAAATCCGCCGCGAGCTTTTCGGGCGAGCGCAGCTTCAGGAACAGGTTGCGCGCGACCGCCACCGGCCCGGAAGCGTGCCAGGCAAAGCGGTTGACGGCGCCGCGGCGGGCGACTTTGGCGATGCGCGGCCGCCGCATTTTTTCCCAGGCAGCAAGCGCGCCCCATGGATCGGCGGGCGAGGCGGCGATAAAGCCGGCAAGGGTTGCGGCATCCTCGACCGCCATCGCCGCGCCCTGCGCCGCAAACGGCGTCATCGCATGCGCCGCATCACCGATCAGCGCGATACCGGCGGGCGTCGTCCATGGCTGTGCCTGGTCAACAGTATGGATCGGCCATGCCGTCCACAGGCCGGCATCCTCGGCAAGCCGGGCCAGTGCTGCCGCCGTGCCACGCATGGCGCCGACGAGGATTTCGGGGTCGGCGTGGCCCGACCAGCCCTCGGCGATGATCTCGCCCCTGGTGAAGGCGGCCAGATTGAACGCCGCGCCATTGCTGACCGGATAGGCGACGAGGTGGAAGCCGGGATGCAGGAAGGCGGTCACGCAATTGGCGGCGCCAACCGCCGCAACGGCTTCTCCCGCGACACTGTCTGCGCTGACCGTCGCGCGCCAGGCAAGCTCGCCCGAAAACCGGCTTTGGGCGGCAAATCCGCCGAAGGCACGGATCGCCGACCAGACGCCGTCGGCACCGATCAGCAGAAAGCCGTCGGCTTCGATGGTCTTGCCGGCAATCTCGACTGTTGCCGTGGTATGGTGCGGTCCTGCCGCGACGCCGCCGACGCGCGCTCCGGTGACGAGACTGATGTCCGGCTGTTCGGCAAGGCGCGCCATCAGCGCCTCTTGCAGATCAGCCCGATGAGCGACGAGATAGGGCGCCTGCCAGCGCCTTTCGGCTGCTTCGCCAAGCGGCACCCGCGCCAGCTCGCGCAGCGTGGCGGCGTCCTTGAGCACGACCGCCTCCGGCCGCACCGCCGCCGGCAACAGCCGGTCGAGCACGCCGAGCTGGCGAAGGATGCGCGTCGCGTTGGGTGAGAGCTGGATGCCGGCGCCGGCCGCTTCGAGGCGCGGCGCCTGCTCAAACAGCCGCACCAGATAGCCGCGCTCGGAAAATGCCAGCGCCGCAGTCAGTCCGGCGACGCCGGCTCCGGCGATGACGACCTGCCCGGACCGCGTGTCGTCCATAGGGATGACGTGCGCGTCAGGCGGCCTGGTCGATATACAGGCATCCCGCAGGCTGCGTTTCCGTCGCCTTCAGCTTTGGCGAATAGCGATAAAGCGTCGAGCAATAGGGGCAGACCTTTTCATTGTCGTCGCCCATGTCGAGAAACACATGCGGATGGTCGAAAGGCGGATTGGCGCCGGTGCACATGAATTCCTTGACGCCGATGTCGATCGCCGCATAGCCCGCATCGTTCTGGAAATGGGGAATGGAACCGCCTGCCATCGTCGTCTCCTAAATTTGCCGCATGACCTCGGATCATGCGCAAAATCAAAATTCTACCGCGTCCTTTGCGCGTCCAAAGGACGCGCTGCGCTGTACCTGGATTGCATCTGGATCATAAGCTGTCTCTTTGCAAGATCGATGAAATCAAACTGTCGTAAAAGCCTGTCACAGGATAAGCTAAGCCGGTTAAGGCATGGCCGCGAAAATCGAATTCGGTTTCGCTGGGGATCATGCGTAGCTTAAAAGTGGTAGAGCGTCCTTTGCGCATCCGGAACGACGCGTGACGCTCTGGGCAGCGGGTGCGAAACGAGCAGGAACCATGAACGAACTAAAGCCGGTGCAGAGCGAATTCACCACTGTCGAGGTGGCGAGCCCAGAGGGCGGCAACCCGGACCGCTTCGTCAACCGCGAGTTTTCCTGGCTGCAATTCAACCGCCGCGTCCTTGAGGAGTCGCTGAACGCCAATCATCCGCTGCTCGAGCGTGTCCGCTTCCTGTCGATATCCGCCGCCAATCTCGACGAGTTCTTCATGGTGCGCGTCGCCGGTCTCGCCGGCCAGGTTCGCGAAGGCATCACGCTGAAGAGCCCGGACGGCCGCACCCCCGAACAACAGCTGGAACAGCTGCTGCGCGAGGTCGAGCGTCTGCAGGAGGATCAGCAGAATAGCCTTTCCGCGCTGATGCTGCTGCTCGACAAGGAAGGCATCGAGAGCATCAGCCGCGATGCGCTGACCAAGGACGAGAAGACCTGGCTCGAGGATCATTTCCAGGAGCAGGTCTTTCCGGTGCTCACACCGCTTTCGATCGACCCGGCGCATCCGTTCCCGTTCATTCCCAATCTCGGCTTCTCGATGGCCCTGCAACTGCGCCATCGCAGGAATGGCGAGGAGATGAGTGCGCTGTTGCGTCTGCCGGTGGCGCTGAAGCGCTTCATCCGCTTGCCGGACCGCAAGCGTCATGTCCGCTTCATTCCACTGGAAGAGGCGGTCGGCCTCTATATCGGCAAGCTGTTCCCCGGCTACGAAGTCAAGGGCTCCGGCACGTTCCGCATCATCCGCGACAGTGACATCGAGGTCGAGGAGGAGTCCGAGGATCTCGTGCGCCTGTTCGAGACGGCGCTGAAGCGCCGCCGCCGCGGCTCGGTCATCCGCATCGAATTCGACAAGCTGATGCCGGCCGAGCTGCGCGAGTTCGTCGCCGGCGAGCTTGGCGTCTCGTCGAGCCGCATCAGCGTGCTCACCGGTCCGCTGGCGCTCAGCCAGATTTCCGAGATCGTCGCCATCGCCCGCGACGATCTCAAGTTCACGCCCTATAATCCGCGCTTTCCCGAGCGCATCCGCGAGCATGGCGGTGACTGTTTCGCTGCTATACGCGAGAAGGACATCATCGTTCACCACCCCTACGAATCCTTCGATGTGGTGGTGCAGTTCCTGCGCCAGGCGATGGCCGATCCGGAAGTGGTGGCGATCAAGCAGACGCTCTATCGCACCTCGAACGACAGCCCGATCGTGCGCGCCTTGGTCGACGCGGCCGAGGCCGGCAAGTCGGTGACGGCGCTGGTCGAGCTCAAGGCGCGTTTCGACGAGGAAGCCAACATCCGCTGGGCCCGCGATCTCGAGCGCGCCGGCGTTCAGGTCGTGTTCGGCTTCCTCGAGCTGAAGACCCATGCGAAAATGTCGCTGGTGGTGCGGCGCGAGGACGGCAAGCTGCGCAACTACGTGCATCTCGGCACCGGCAACTACCACCCGGTCACCGCGCGCATCTACACCGACCTGTCCTTCTTCACCACCGATCCGACGATCGCCCGCGATGTCGCCCAGCTGTTCAACTTCATCACCGGCTACGCCGAGCCGACCGAGGAGATGCGGCTGGCCATCTCGCCCTTCACGCTGCGCAAGCGCATCCTCAAGCACATTTCGGCCGAGATTGCTCATGCGCTGGAGGGCAGGCCGGCCCGCATCTGGATGAAGATGAATTCGCTGGTCGACCCGATCATCATCGACGCGCTCTATGACGCCAGCCGCGCCGGCGTCGAGATCGATCTAGTCGTGCGCGGCATCTGCTGCCTGAGGCCCCAGGTGCCGGGCCTGTCGGAAAACATAAGGGTCAAGTCGATCGTCGGCCGCTTCCTCGAACACAGCCGCATCTACTGTTTCGGCAACGGCCATGGACTGCCGTCGGACGGGGCGGTCGTCTACATCTCGTCGGCCGATTTGATGCCGCGCAATCTCGACCGCCGCGTCGAAACCATGGTGCCGATCACCAATCCAACGGTGCATGAACAAGTGCTCGGCCAGATCATGCTGGGCAACATCATGGACAACCAGCAAAGTTTCGACGTATTGGCTGACGGAACCTCCCGGCGCGCCGTGCTTGAGGAGGGCGAGGAACCGTTCAACGCGCAGGAATATTTCATGACCAATCCGAGCCTTTCCGGACGGGGTGATGCGCTGAAATCGCATGCGCCCAAGCGCATCGCGCAGTTCAAGCGCCGCAAGAAAAACGGCGCAGCGACCGGCTGATGATTTCAACGTCCCAGGGCCGGCTTCAGGACCGCCGACCGCTGTCCATCATCGACATCGGGTCGAACTCGATCCGTCTTGTCGTCTATGAGGGGCTGGCGCGCTCGCCGACCACGCTGTTCAACGAAAAGATGCTGGCTGGCCTCGGTCGCGGCATCGTGTCGACCGGAAAGCTGGACCCCGAGGCGGTGACGCGCTCGATGGAGGAGTTTCGCCGTTTCCGTGCGCTGTCCGAGCAGGCCGGCGCCGAGCACATGTATGTGCTGGCGACCGCGGCTGCCCGCGAGGCGGTCAACGGTCCCGATTTCATCCACCGCGCCGAAGATGTGCTCAAGACCGAGGTCCAGGTGCTGAGCGGACGCCAGGAAGCCCATTATTCCGCGCTTGGCGTCATTTCCGGCTTCCATCCGGCTGACGGCATCGCCGGCGACCTCGGTGGCGGCAGCCTTGAGCTGGTGGACGTCGACGGCGAGACGATCGGCGACGGCATCACGCTGCCGCTGGGCGGCCTGCGCTTGCAGGACATGGCGAAGAACTCACTGGCCCAGGCCGGAAAGATAGCGCGCGACGAGCTCGCGAAGGCAAAGCTCCTGAAAGGCGGGCGGGGCAGGCCATTCTATGCGGTCGGCGGCACCTGGCGAAACCTCGCCCGGCTGCACATGGAAATGACCAACTATCCGCTGAGCGTCATGCACCATTACGAGATCGGCATCGAAAGCGCCGCGAACTTCCTCAAGCAGGTGGCCAAGGGTGAGATCGAGAAGGTGAAGGGTATCGAAGGCGTCTCGAAGAACCGCCGCTCGCTGCTGCCTTATGGCGCCATCGTGCTCCAGGAGATCATGGCGGCGATGCAGCCGTCCAAGATCATCGTCTCGGCGCTGGGCGTGCGCGAGGGCTTTCTCTATTCGCTGCTCGGCGAGGCCGAGCAGAAGGCAGATCCGCTGATCTCGGCTTCGGAGGAACTCGCCCGGCTGCGCTCGCGCTCGGTCACCCACGCGCATGAGCTTGTCGAGTGGACGGGCAAGACCTTTGCCGCCTTCGGCATCGACGAGACCGACGACGAGAGGCGCTATCGCCAGGCCGCCTGTCTGCTTGCCGACATCGGTTGGCGCGCGCATCCCGAATATCGCGGCAAGCAGTCGCTCAACATCATCGCTCATGCCTCCTTCATCGGCGTCGACCATCCCGGGCGCGCCTTCCTGGCGCTTGTCAACCTGTTTCGCCACGAGGGCTTGTTCAACGATGCCGCTCCGGAAATCCGGGGGCTGGCGACGCCGCGCTATCTCGAGCGCGCCCGCGCACTGGCCGCGGTGATGCGCGTCGTCTACGTGCTGACGGCGGCGATGCCGGGCGTCATGCCGCGGCTGAAATGGGAGAATCGCGGCAATGGCGTGCTTGCGCTTGTGCTGCCGGCGTCGCTGGCCGATCTTTACGGCGAGCGGCCTGCCGGCCGCCTGGCGCAACTGGCGAGGGTCACCAATCGCCGACTGGTGCTGGCGGTCGAGGGCGGCCCCAATATGCCAGCCAAGTAGTCTGGTCAAGTCGTTTCAGGGCCGATCCTAAAAGCCCGCCCGTCGATCGAATAGGCGCCTGCGCCAGCCATCGCCAGCGCCAGAAAACCGCCGGATAGCGCGATGTCCTTCATCAGCATCTGTGAATGCATGAAGGCCAGCGTCGGATCGTCGCCACCTTGGCCATAATGGCCGATGAAGCCTGCCGCGATGCAGAAGGCGGCAAGCAGGAGTGCCACGATCGGCGTCTTGAGGCCGACGAGGATGAGCAGTCCGGCGACCAGCTCGAACAGCCCCGTCACCCAGGCCACGAGCGTCGGCAGCGGCAGGCCGAGGCCGGCAAAATAGCCTGATGTGCCGGTAATGTCGGTAAGCGCGTGGAAGCCGGACGGAACGAACAGGGCGGCAAGCAGAAGACGGGAAAGCAGAAGCAGCGCATTGCGGGGCATTGGTCACCTCCGATGTCGGCCACGCCGGTTGGCCTGTTCCTCCCCGACGCCCTCGATCTTAGCGGAAATTCGGGCCAGGCCACTCGGCCCGGCCAATCGACAGTCTGGTAGATCGACAACGAAAAAGGGACGCGGAAAATTCCGCGCCCCTTGCTGCAACAGCTACTAGCTTGCGTCAGCCGCGCTTGGCGTCGACCGAATAGGCGCCGGCGCCCGAGGAAGCCAGCACGAGGAAACCGCCGGAAATCGCCAGGTTCTTCATGAAGCTGATCATCTGCATCTGATCGGCCCAGCCGGTGTGGGCGACCAGCGCCGTGGCGACAGTGAAGACTGCCAGCACCCAGGCGGTGATCCGGGTCTGGAAACCGATGAGGATGGCGAGACCGCCGAGCAGCTCGATCAGGCCGACGACAACAGCCGTTACGGTCGGCATCGGCAGGCCCATGCTGCCGAAGTAGCCTGCGGTGCCGGCGATCGCGGTAAGCTTGCCGAAACCGGAAAGCACGAAGATGACTGAAAGCAGGACGCGGCCAAGCAGGATGGTGGCCGAGGCGTTGGAAACGGTGCCGGAACCGGCAACGGACGTGTTGGTGGACATGGTGACTCTCTCCGGAAGGGGTTGTAGTGCCATCCAGATAGAGCAGGTCGACTGTTCACCAAAGATGCGGATTTGGTTACAGATCGTTCACAGCAGTAACGTTTCTGCGATCAGCGCAAAAATCATCGGGGATGACGTCACGTCACCCGGGATGCGTCATGTCCTCCGGCCGCACCAGGCGGTCGTAGTCGGCTTCGGTGACCAGCCCGGTGGCCAGCGCTTCCTCGCGCAAGGTTGTACCGTTCTTGTGCGCGGTCTTGGCGATCTTGGCGGCATTGTCGTAGCCGATGGTCGGCGCCAGTGCTGTCACCAGCATCAGCGAACGGTCCAGGGCGGCCTTGATGTTGTCTTCCCGCGCCTCAATGCCCACAACGCAATTGTCGGTGAAGGAGATGGAGGCGTCGGCGAGCAGCTGCACCGACTGCAGGAAATTATAGGCCATCAGCGGGTTGTAGACGTTGAGCTCGAAATGGCCCTGACTGCCGGCGAAGGTCACAGCCGCATTGTTGCCGAACACCTGGATGCAGACCTGCGTCAACGCCTCGCACTGGGTGGGGTTGACCTTGCCCGGCATGATCGATGAACCCGGCTCGTTTTCCGGCAGCGACAGTTCACCAAGGCCGGAGCGCGGGCCGGAGCCGAGCAGACGAATGTCGTTGGCAATCTTGAACAGGGCGCCAGCGCAGGCGTTGATGGCGCCATGCGAGAACACCATGGAATCATGGGCCGCTAGCGCCTCGAACTTGTTCGGCGCCGTGACGAAGGCGATGCCGGTGATGTCAGCAATGCGCGCCGCCACCTTCTCGGCAAAACCGACCGGCGCGTTGAGACCGGTGCCGACGGCGGTGCCGCCTTGCGCCAGTTCCTGCAGGCCGGGCAGCGTCATCTCGATGCGTTTGATCGATGAGGCGACCTGCGCGGCATAGCCTGAGAATTCCTGGCCAAGGGTGAGGGGCGTCGCGTCCTGCGTATGCGTGCGGCCGATCTTGATGATGTGGGCAAAAGCTTTGGTCTTGGCCTCCAGCGCGGCGTGCAAATGCCTGAGCGCCGGCAACAGGTCGTGCACGATGCGCTCGGCGCAGGCGATGTGCATGGCCGTCGGATAGGTATCGTTCGACGACTGGCTCATATTGACGTGGTCGTTGGGGTGCACCGGTTTCTTGGATCCCATGACACCGCCCAGCAGTTCGATCGCCCGATTGGAGATCACCTCGTTGGCGTTCATGTTGGATTGCGTGCCCGAGCCGGTCTGCCAGACGACCAGCGGGAAATGATCGTTGAGCTTGCCGTCGATGACTTCCTGAGAGGCTTCGATGATCGCTTTGCCGATAGCCGGATCGAGCCGCTTCAGCTCCATATTGGTTTCGGCCGCCGCCCGCTTGACGATGCCGAGCGCGCGAACGATCGACGCTGGCTGTTTTTCCCAGCCGATTTTGAAATTTCCCAGCGAACGCTGCGCCTGTGCGCCCCAGTAGCGGTCGGCGGCGACCTCGATGGGACCGAACGTGTCGGTTTCGGTTCTGGTCTCTGGCGCGCTCACTTGGTCTCTCCGGTCTGTCGAATTCGGCACCGGCGTATCGCGTTGCACAAATGGCTTCAAGCGGAGATTGCGGGCGGCAAGGATGCAAATCGGTTGAAGGAGAATCTTCTTTCTTCTCTCGCTATCGAGAAGGTGGATCGGCGCGTTGGCGCCGAGACGGTTGAGGTATGTGGAAGAAACTCCAACGCGGGCGATCCACTCGAACACCCTCATCCGAACTAGCGCGGCGCGGATAAAGTGCACTGGCAGGAAAAACTTATGGCTTTGGACTGAATGCGTGTATGGCGTCCTCCGAGAAAACAGTTCGGCTGTTTGTTGAATGGCCGAATGTCGAGGAGAAACTCCATGTCGCGGAGCGTGTTGGTGTCTGGAGGCTGCGGCTTCATCGGATCGCATTTGGTCGATCGCCTGTTGCTGCGCGCCGACCTGGGAAAGTTGGTTGTCGTCGACAATCTGTGGACCGGAGTGCAGCAGAACATTGAGCATATCAATGATCCGCGACTGAGCCTGGAAGTACAAGACGCCGAGAGCTTCGCATCGCACCAGCGCTTCGATGAAATCATGCACTTGGCGTCGCCTGCTTCTCCATCATGGTACATGCGCGAGCCGGTACGCACGATCAAGGCCAACATCGGGGGCGCGCTGAATCTTCTGACGCTACTCAAACCGGGTGGTCGCTTCTGCTTCACTTCGACGTCGGAAGTCTATGGCGACCCCTTGGTCTCTCCGCAGCCGGAGAGCTACAGGGGCTCGGTGGATTGCATAGGACCCCGATCGTCATACGACGAGAGCAAGCGCTGCACCGAAGCGCTGTTGTTTGAATCTCAGCGCATCAGCGGACTCGATGTCCGTGTCGCGAGATTGTTCAACACATATGGACCGCGAACTCGTATCGACGATGGTCGCGCTATATCGAATTTTATCAGCCAAGCCCTGACCACCGGAATCCTGACGGTCTATGGCGACGGTCTTCAATCCCGCAGTTGGGGTTATGTCGAGGATATCGTCGACGGTTTGGAGCGTTTTTTCTGGCGCGACAACATATCGTATCGGGGCCCTTTGAATATCGGAAACGATTGCGAGGTGTCTGTGCTGGAGATCGCAAACTTCGTCTGTTCGCTCGTTCCAGGTTCCCGGGTCGAGCATCATCCGCCAGCTCCCCAGGATCCCACAAATCGATGCCCGGACCTGACTCTGGCCAGGCGTGTTCTTCCAGACTGGGGAGCGAAGGTCAGCTATCAAGAAGGCGTTAGGCTGACCCTTGAATGGTTTCGAGAACAGGTTTCTGAATGGCGCTCGGCCAACATGGAATCTTCGGCTGTGCCTGCGATGCGCCCTGTGAGCGGTGCGTGAAATCCTGCGCGACGATCAGGGAGACATTTATGCCGGCGATTCTCTTGGCACTGTGACCACCGCTGTGGTTTGAGCAAAGCGGCGATATCGATCATCTCGCCGGGAGTAGAAACGGCAAGGCAACAGCCGAGCCGATGCGCGGCTATGACAGGACATCCTATTCGTGAAATTGATTGTTGTGACACCGGCCGGTCGCGAGAAATATCTCCGCCTGCTCAGCCATTATGTACTGAAGAGCCCTGAAGTATACGAATGGCATTTGTGGGACAATTGCCGCAACGAGGTCGATCGTGCCTATCTCCAACAGCTGGCTGCGACAGACACGCGTTGCAGGATAAAAACGCTTCCTGATGCTGATGGCAGCAACAACGCGATCGGCGACTTCTTTCGCTTCTGCGACGATCCGGACGCTTTCTATTTGCGCCTCGACGACGATGTGGTTTTTCTGGAAGATGGCTTCTTCCCTAGATTCATGGAGAGGGTAGCAAGCGAAAGGGGGTCGGCTCTGTGGTATGCGCCGTTGATCATCAACAACGCAATCTGCAACACGCTGATCAAGTATCTTTCCAGGGTCTTGGTCGACGGGCCACTTACGTGTCAGGCGGCATGCGAATTCTCGTGGGCCCACGCTAGTTTTCCGATGGCGCTTCACCCGGTCTTCATCGAAGCCGTCAAAGCCAACAGACTCGGCGATTTCCGCGTGCCGGACCGGGAGATCCGGCTGTCGCGCTTTTCGATCAACGCGATCGGCTTCTTTGGATCCGACATAGTGGAACTGGGTGATCTTTTTATTCCGCCGAAGAGCGGTAGTGGCGGCGAGGAAGAGTGGCTATCAGCAACGCTGCCGGCGATGCTCGATCGCCCGGGCAAAGTGCTCGGCGATCTGGTCGTAGCGCATTTCAGCTTCTTCACCCAGGAACGCCGTCTGCTTCAAACCAATATTCTTGACAGCTACTATAGGCTCGCCGGCCTTGTCCCGCAGTCTTACAAAACACCTGTGATCCCGTTGAAAGACCGGCTAAGGCCGTGGCGCAAGCTCAAAAGGAGCCGGGCACCGAAATACACGATTTCGCTTCCCCCAAGCATTGCCGACTGATGTTCGGCTAACTGAGCGATACACGCGCCTAGCCGGCCGACTGGCTGCTTTTGGTCTTACCTTGCGATCCCGGCAACGCGCTCGGGATATTGCGCGGCCATCATGAACCGGTCCGCATGATCGGCAAAAATCCTGCTGACCTGTTCGGCGTCAAACCGGGACCTTCGTTTGCGCTTCTCGTCATTGATGAGGAAGCCGGTGATGGCATCGAGCTTTCGGGTGAAGCTTTTGAGGGCGAACCGCGGCTGCCGGGCGAAATGACCGGCCCAAGGCGTATCCTTTGCGAGTTGGCGATAGATGGCCAAGGCTTCGGGCTCGACGCCGATTGAACGCTGCGACCAGGGTTTACCCCGCGTGAAATGACGCGCGAACGACTTGCCGAACGATATCTGACTGCTGAAATTCGTCATGACGTTCCAGTAGGGGTGCATAGTCTGCCATCTGCCTTCAAAGGCAACGTTGAGCGCACCTTGGTCCAGACCGTAGGTATGCTGCGAGGAGAGTTGCCGAGTCCTCTGCAATAACCCCTCTCGCCGCACCAGCGGCATGTTGAACACCAGCACGCCCGCATTGAATTTCGGTGCGCCCGGCTTCATCGGCAGGTGCTTCCGGTACTTCGCGTCGAAATAGCTCTGCTCGTCGTGAGCGGCCAGCAACGGCGCGTGCAGTTGCGTGTGGGCGAGGTCGGCTACCGATCGATTGAAGAGCACGTCGCTGTCGGCATAGACGATGCGATCGTAGGGCTCGAACTCAGGCAATTGATCTGCAAACAGCCTGATATAGGTCGCCAAGGTCAGATGACCCGGATTGAAGTCTGTCGCCTCCATGAACCTCGACACGTCGAGGATGCTGACCGCGGAGCCGAGCAAGCGTTCAGCGACCTCCAACTCCTTTGCGCCGGCGCCAGTCTGAAGAAGAAAGCCCTTGATTGGGCCGGATACGTCCAGCACACGGCGTGCGGCCAAGCAAGCGTACGGGAAGTAATTTTGATCGGCAGCGAAAAAGAAGCACGGATTTTGCGACATATCTAGACTCACCTCAGAGCGCATGCTCATCAAATACTTGGCTTGCTGTCGCAGGCGCGGAAAGCTGTGACGTAGCTCTCTTGACTTCTCATGGCTGAAAGAAGGCGGGCACCGGGAGATCGGTGGTAAGACAGCCCATCGTAACTGCCGCAGCGTGCCTCGCCTGTCCAATGGCAACGTCCATATCGAGATATTTGAACGTCGCAAGGCGGCCTACGAAACTCACGTTGCGGAGTTGCGTGGCCTCATACCGGTAGCGATCCAGCAACGCCGATCCGGCTGCTAGATTGACCGGATAGAATGGAACGTCATTCTCGCCGCATTCGAAGCTGAACTCGCGGGAACACAGGCTTTTTTCATGTGTTTCCCACGGCGAGAACTTCTTGTGTTCGGAAATCCGAGTGTATGGGACCTCGGGATCGGGATAGTTTACGACTGCGCTTTTCTGAAAGTCTCCAGTGACGACGAAATCCTCGAATCGCAGCGACCGATAGGGCAGCCGCCCGAACTCGAAACTGAAAAACGCATCCAGTCCCCCTGTGTAGAAGATATGATCGAATTCGCGGTCGACGCCGTCGCGGTGGAACTTGGTATTATATTCGACGGTGATGAGCGGATGGTGAAGCATCTTTTCCGCCAAGGCTGTGTAGCCTTCTTGCGGAATTCCGATCCTGGAATGGTGAAAGTAGTTGTTGTCTTCGGTAAAACGCAGTGGCAGGCGCTTGAAAATATCGCTCGGCAACTGGTCGGGTGGACGTCCCCATTGCTTTTGCGTATAGCCCTTGAAAAACGCGTTATAAAGCGCCTCACCTATACTTGAGATTGCTTGCTCTTCGAAATTTCGAGGGTCATGGTCCAGCGGTACCGAAAGATTCCGAATATGAGCCTGCGCGCCCTCTGCGGTGAACTGCCGTCCGAAAAATTGGTTCAACGTGTTTAGATTGATTGGAAGCGAGAACAGCCGCCCGGCCACATTGGCCTTCACCTCCAACGCAAAAGGCCTGAATTCTGCAAATCGTGAAACGAACGACCAGACATCCATATCGTCGGAATGGAAGATATGCGGTCCGAACGCATGCTTCATGATGCCGGTCCGCGCGTCTCGCTCGGTGTGGCAGTGCCCACCGAGATGCGGCTTTGCCTCGACAACCCGAACGGGATTGCCGGCGTCAGCAAGCGATCTGGCCAAAGTCGCGCCTGACACACCGGCACCTACGATCAAAATCCGCACATAACCTCGCAGAAGAGCATCATTGAAATGGCAGGCCTCGACGCAGTGATCCCGAACCTACCCATTCCTGTTCGCATCGCCGAACAGGGGCGGGGTTTGGTGCATAGGCTTAATCGAGGTGAAATGTACTGCCGGTTCAGCAAGGGAAGGCTGCAGGCAAGTTTCCGCGCCGTCTGGCTTCAAAGGCACATACAAGTCCTGACCCTTATTGCCGAGGCGCTGGCATCGCTCGGCGTTCGTAGCATCCCATCTTTCTATGTCAACTTGGCCGATGTGCCGTTTGCAAAAAGACCCAGGTATTTCCGGACGCGGTTCGGCTTTTCTTCGGCAGGCGGTTATGCCGAGATTGCCGCGCCTGATTGCATCTTCAATGGCTGGCCGGAGGCGAAATTCGACGACTACGATCAAAAAACGTCGGCGATGGCAGTCGCGTCGGAAGGGCAGCCGCGCAAGAACAGCGCGTTTTGGGCAGGGCGCTGCATGAACGATGCGCGCAAGGCAACGGTCCAGGCTGCGACGGTCCGGCCCGATCTCCTTGAGGCTTATGACACTGCGCCTGATTACGACTCCGCGTCCGTGCAATATTCTGGCGCTTTCAAGACCATGGAGGAACAGGTAGCCACATACAGATACATGATCGACGTCGAAGGTGCGGGCTATAGCGGGCGCTTGAAATTGCTGTTCCACACCAAGCGCGTCGTGCTGATGCAGGAACGACCATGGCATGAGTGGTTCTTCGGGGACATCGAGCCGTTTCGTCACTACGTCCCGGTGGCACGGAACATGTCCGACCTGGTCGAGCGTATCGAATGGTTGCGTGCCAATCCGAAAATGGAGGCCGAAATAGCCGCGGAGGCGCAGCAATTCGCGCAAACCAACCTGACGCGCTCGGCCGCGGTGGCCACATGGGCCCGCTTGCTTGAAGGCCACGTGGCTGCCGGCGGCAATTTGAAGTCCAATCTTCGGAAACTGACGCGTTCGAAACGGTAGTCCAACGAAGGCAACGTATTATTTGCGTCGCGAAGGCCTCTTCGTGAGACACCTCACGACAGGTCACCGTCCGAGCAGCGATTGTGAGGTGGGCGAAAGACGCAGCGTTTCCGTCGGTCTGGCCTGGTCCGACTGCAATGCCTGCCAGGCCGGCGCGGCGGCAAGCGCTGCTTCATGACGGGCATGGGCGTCGGCGCTGTCGAAACCCGTGACGCTGATAAAAACGTTTTCGCCTGATCGAACCGGCAGGCGGGGAAAGCTGTTTTCGGCATGCTCGGTGACAAACGCAGCGAGTGGCCGCGCGCCAGGTGCCGCCAGCACGGACTCGGCATCAGTTTCGAAGCGGCTGGCGAAGTCGACTTCGGCGCCGGGCCGCAGATGATGAATCTTAATGACAACAATGTCCGACAAGCGGTTGTCTCTGCTTGGCTTTTCGTAAGCCGGCAAGGCTGTCCGTTGCGAGCCCGTCAGGTCGAAGCCCGCGCCCGGCCATGCCGGTTTCAGCAACAGCACGTCGTCGGAGTCAATCATCGTGGCGTTGGCGGCATCGCGCCAGGCGGCCCACACCGATCCCTCGTAAAACGCGGTCAGCGCTTTTTTGCGCGCTTCCATGCCGTCGAAGCCGCGCAGCCAGACGAACATGTTTGGTCGGTCGAGATCGCGGAACTGGCCGATGATGGTCATCCCTGCCGTTTCCTGACCCTCGATCAGGTTACCGTCGAAGATGCTGATCAGCGCCTCGCGCCGGCCAGGTTTCAGCGTGTATTGCCTGAGCTCGACGATCGGCGAGGCGTTGAAGCTGGATTTCGACGGGGCATTCAGGGGCAGGCTCATCGAGCAATCTCCAAAACAGGGTGTTCATCCTGTTCTAAAACAGACCGGTTGTCCTGTTTTGTCAATCTGCTATCGTGTGGAGATGTCAGCAGAGATTACCGCTCGCCCAAAGGTGCGGCCCAGGAAACGCACCAACGACCCGGAAGGCCTCCGCAAACGCGTGCTCGATGTCGCCGAAGCCTCCTTTCAGGCGCGCGGCTACCACGCTTCCAGCCTCGGTGACCTGATGGCAGCGGCGGGTGTCACTGGCGGCGCGCTGCATCATCATTTCCCGACCAAGAAGGCGCTTGCGCTGGCGGTGATCGAGGAGCGGGTGGCGGCAGCCGTAGAAGAAACATGGATCGCGCCGCTGCAGGCGGCTGGCTCGGCGCGCGAGGGCGTGCGCAGCGTGTTCGAGGCCGTGGCAACGGAACTGGAGCAGCAGTGTTTCGTGCGCGGCTGCCCGCTCAACAATCTGGCGCATGAACTGTCGCTCGCCGATCCGGATTTTCGGGCTGCTCTTGCCGCCATTTTTTCGGCATGGCGCGAGGCGATCGCTGACAAGATCAGGGCCGACCAGCAAGCGGGCAGGGAGCAGGACACCGATCCGCAGCGCTTCGCCGCGCTCGCGGTCGCCACCTATTCCGGCGCCATGTCGATGGCCAAGACGACGCAGGATTCAGGTGTGCTGCGCGATTGCCTGAACGCGCTGGGGCAGGGAGCTTCCCCAGCTTCGTCCTCCAAGGGCGGAGCAGTTGCGAAGCGACGTCGCAGGGTGCTGCGGCAGCACAGGGTCGTTTGATGCCGGGCGTCAGCCCTCTGCCCTGCCGGAGCCTAATTCGGTAGCGGTTTGATGATCTCGTAGCCGACCACGCTTTCGGCGTTGGTGCCCTCGTCATAGCGCCTGGCCAGAACGGCTTGCAGGTCGGGCGCGTAGAGCGCGGTGAATTCATCCTGTGTCTTGCCGGCCTCGTTCTTGATCGTCTGCCTGACGGCGAGCACGTTGTATTTGCAGTCGCCCAGGCCGAACGTCTCTTTGCCCTTGACGTTGATCTCGAGCGTTTCGGTGCCCTTCGGCTGTTTGTCGGGTGCGAGGCGAACGAATACGGTCTTGCTTTTCGCCCCGGCCTTGAGCGGAAACAGCTTTCTGAGATCGGAAAGCGGGATCATGGCAAGCTGACCGGTCTCGCTGTCGCGAAACACCTCGATCAGGCCGCCGAACAGAAACTGCGTCTGCGGCGATTGGGATTGGTATTCGTTGGCAACCGACACCATTCCACCCGCCGCCGGTCGAAACTCGCTATGGATGCCGGGCCTTTCGAGAACGAAGCCGGCCTTGGCGGCTTTGGCGTCGATGCACTCGGCACCATGAGCGGCGCTCGCCAGGATGGTGAGTGTCGTGCCGATGGATATAGTCTTCATGGCGTCCTCCTCTGCTCGCGTAAGTTGAGTGCAGCACCGGAAGGAATGCCAGACCTGCGGCACCGTGTCGACATACTGTTCGAGGCAACTAGACGAAGAGGCGCCGGCTGTGCTGAATTTCGCGCCATGAATCGCATCTCGGCAGGATCACTCTCCCGGCGCAGCTTTCTGGCGCAGGCGGTAGGGTTTGCTGCGGCCGGCGCCGTTGCGCGACCGGCGCTCGGTCAGACCGGGCAGCGCAGTCCGCCCGTCGACGCCACCTTCCTGTTTATCGCTGATGTCCATGCCTGCCGCATGGCCAGCGGGCTGAGCCCCAATTGCCAGCAGGAAGGCAAGACCGACGCTGCCTTGCTGCGCAGTATCGCCGCCTTGAACGCCATCGACGACAAGGAATGGCCGGCCGAAATCAACGGCGTCGCCACCGGCTTGCGTTCGGCCGGCAGCCGCATCGCCACGCCGCTCGGCCTCGTCGTCGGCGGCGACATGACCGACGATGGCGGCGGCCAGATCACCCAGCCCAGCGAGGGCACGCAGCTTCTCCAGTTCAGCCAGCGCTATCAGCAAGGCGTCGGCCCCGATCGCGTGCACATGCCGGTCTATGTCGGGCTCGGCAACCATGATCTCGACCAGAATGGCCCGCCACCTCATGTCGACTGGTATAGGCGCGAATTGCGAGACTATATCGAGGTCAACCACCGCCCGGGCGTGTTCTTCAAGCCGCCGGTGCCGGCGACCGACTACGATGTCGATACCGACTGCTATTCCTGGGACTGGGGTGGCCTGCATCTCATCCAGACGCACCGTTTTGCCGGCGACACCGGCCATGGCGCGCTCTCCAGCCTGCCATGGCTGAAGCAGGATCTGGCGACCTATGCGGCGGATGGCCGCCCCGTCATCCTCTTCCAACACTATGGCTGGGATGTTTTTTCGATCGAACGATGGGATGCCGCCAAAGGAACCTTCGACGATGACGGTCCTGGCCCGCCGCATTGGTGGAGCGAAGCGGACCGGCAGGCGCTGCTGGCGGCGCTGAAGGGCTACAATGTCGTCGCTATCTTGCACGGTCACCAGCACGAGGTGCCGATGATCTACCGCCGCGACGGGGTCGATCTGTTCAAGCCGAAGGCCGCCTATATGGGCGGCTTCGCGCTGGCGCGGGTGACCAGCGACAGCATGGACGTGGTGCTTGGTGAAGCCATCGGCGATCATGGCGAGGTCGCCTTCACCAACGCTTTCTCGAAGAGCCTGAACTTCTAACGGCGGCAACTGAAGCAGACAGCAAACCGCCTAAAGCAATTCCAGGAAAAGTGCGTAGCGGTTTTCCGTCCGGAATTGCGTAAAAGCAAACACTTAGAGCGGTTCGGCGCTTTTATCAAAAGCTGAACCGCTACTTAAGCCGCTTCCTCATCGCTGTTGAAAACGGCAGCGCAGCGATCAGAGCGCCTTTCTGACCCTGTCCTTCACGTCGCCATAGGCCTTCTGCAATTTGCCGGCGATTTTGTCGGCCGAGCCTTCAGCCTGGACGCGCCTGTTGCCGGTGGCCTTGCCGGCGGCTTTCTTCACGGAGCCTTTGAACTGCTTGGCTAGGCCCGCAACCTGATCCTTGTTCACCATGGCCGCATCTCCTGGGGTTTAATTTGCCTTTGTCCTGGGCAAACGGGCGGCTGGTTTTTCGGTTCCGAGGCCACGGGTCCGCGATGGCCGGAGCCGTCCGGCTCGCCGGCGCTAAGCGGCGATTGCCGCTCGCCATAAAAGAACGCCCCTCGCGCGTTTTATTGCACGGGAGGCGTCCTTTGTGTCAGCCTTTCCTGAGATTGCTCTCGTGAACTGCTGACGATACCCAAAATGCATGGATGCCAAAATGGTTCCCGGCATGGTGCGATTTTTTTCGACAGCTGACGCTCGACCGGTTTCGGCGCCAAATCCGCCATCGAATCCCTGCTTAATCCAACCTGGCGGCGATCGGTCCGCCGGGCGGCGAAAGCAAAAATTGACACGGCGTCAAAAGAAGTCTATAAGAAATTCGTCGATATTTGTTTGACTGACTTTTGTTATCCGCGTGCTCAGGCGCGCCTTTGACGAACTTCCCCCATCAAAATCGAGACAAACGTTGTTGTGCATTCGCATGACGGCGAACGAATATTTGCCACGGAAAGGGTTCGTTATGAGCACAGGCACAGTTAAATGGTTCAACGCCACCAAGGGTTTTGGTTTTATTCAGCCTGACGACGGCTCCGCCGACGTTTTTGTCCACATCTCGGCCGTAGAGCGCGCCGGAATGCGCGACATCGTCGAGGGCCAGAAGCTCGGCTATGAGATGGTCCGCGACAACAAGTCGGGCAAGATGTCCGCCGATCAGTTGAAGGCGGCCTAAAACGGAATTCAGCCTCGCCGGTGACCACGGATGTACCGGCACCGGTGAATGGCGGATTCCAGCGCGTGATCCCGGAGACATCGTTTCCGAAGGATCATGCGCAGATGAAAAAGTGTCAGCGCGTCCAAAAGGACGCGCGGCGCTCCAGCGGAAGGTCAGGCAATGCCTGGCCTTTTGCGTTTGGGGCGCTTCAAAAGTTCGAAAAGAGCACCGCGCGTTCGCTTGAACGTGTTAAGGGTGCTCCAGCAATTTGAATCCGACTGCCGTATTGCTTTGTGCGTGGTCCTGGTCGAAAGACCGGTCTCGCCATTTTTCGGCATTACGCTCCGAACCGGGAGAAAGACCTTGACCGCCACTTCAAAGAAATCCCGCGACCAGGCCGAATCCATCTTCAGCAAGACCCAGACCCAGTCCATGTCGCTCAACCGCATCATTTCCGAACAGGATGCTGTCAGCCAGGCCCGGGAAGCCAAGACCGCGCGGCTGCGCGAATTGCGCCTGGAAAAGGAAGCCGACGAGATGGCTGCGGCCGCCGCGCTCCCCGCCTCGCCGAAGCGCGTGGGCAAACGCTGATGGCCACCAAGCGCGTCCCGCAAAAGGCGATCGCCGCCGATTCGACCATCGCCGATGTCGTGGGAGAACTCGACAAGCCGGTCGAATATGTCCGCCGCGTGCTCGAAAAGCTCGAGCGCTGCAGGCGCGCCCATGGCGATGCCCAGGTCAGGCTCGGCGTGCGTGGCCGCTCCGAATGCCCGAACTATTTGATCGAGTATGTCCGCGAAAATGCCAAGACCCACGAGCGCGTCACCCATCAGGATGCCGCCTATAGCGGCAGCACGCATCGCGAGCTGGCGCCCCGGCACATCGAGGAGGCCAGGAACTGGTCGCCCGAGGAAATGAACATCACGGCGGTCTCGGCGCTGATCGGCCGCCTTCGCAACCCGAATGCGCCATCATCGCGTTTCTCTGACGAGGATTGATATGGCCATAAAATTTTCCGCCAAGGATCAGCCGGCAGCAACCGCTGCCGCCAAGCCGGCCAAGCCGGCCGCCGCAGCGAAAGCCGACGTCACCGCCGAGGCCGCGACCGATCTGTTCAAGTCGCCGGCGGATGTCGCATCGCGCAAGACCAGGAAGAAGAAATAGCGCCCTTGCCGCGAAACGCCGATCCCGTTGCGTCAGGGCCGCTTGCCCTGGCGAGCGCCGGGGACTTTTCGTCTCTGGAGGAGAGCGCCGCTCCTCTCTTCGACTGCCAGAGCTGCGGCGCCTGCTGTTCCTATTCGGCCGAATGGCCGCGCTTTTCGACCGAGGATGACGCTCAGCTCGACCGGATCCCGCAAGACTATGTGGCCGCCGACGAAGCCGGCATGCGCTGCGACGGCGTGCGCTGTTCGGCACTTTCCGGCGAGGTCGGCAAGTCGACCGCCTGTGGCATCTACGAGGTCCGACCGGACGTCTGCCGCGCCTGCATGCCCGGTGGCGACGATTGCCTGATGGCGCGCAAGGCGCATGGGCTGTCGACGCTGTAGTACGAGTCCGGCTCTCAGGTAGTGTTTTAGTTTGACTTTCCACTTCGGGTGGAAAGTCGACATTGGCGCGCCGAATTCGAGTGGCGAAAATCCAACGCTTGGTGCCCGAGGCGAATACAGCTCACGAGCCCTTTTCTACCCTTCCGCCGGAGAGTCCGAACGGGAAGTGGTGACGCCATCCAGTCATTCGTTCGACCAGCCACTCAGCCTCTTGAATCCGCCTGCAAATATATTCCCGCTACGAACTCGTTCCGTCAGCGCCGAGCTTTCAATCCAGGCTTGGATTTCGGCTGTCAGCGGGCCGAGAAAGATGACTTCCGCCAACCTCGCCGCCGCATGCAACGCGGTCATTTCGGGCCAGTTCATGGCAATGTCGTGGTGCCCGATCCAAGCGTCAGGATCTTTATAGTCGATGACGCCGCGCGCTGTCCTCTCCGTGGCGTTCACGAAGAACCTGTAGGACAGGACTCCCGGATGACCTTCGGCTTCGACCCGCCTTGCCAGCGCGCCTACCGCTATCTCGAAGTCTTCCGGCGTCTTCTTCAGCTCGTATAAATTCAGGATGGTGAGGCGGTCGTCGATCATGATTGAACCTCGGTCCGAAACAGCATCTCTTTGCACAACCCGCCCCAGCACTCCCCAGGTCGGCACGGCGTAGCAGCCAACCGGCACCATCGACAGGCCGTTCCCTCGTAGTCGTCGAAGTCAGCACAGTACGCTGACGGAAATCCTATCCGGAGCGGTCTTCCACGACGGGTACCAGCCGTCAGGTTTTCACCACTAGAAAACGTGGTGCTGCTAAGGAGATACCTAAGGCGTGAGGAGCGCGCCCGGAATGGGTGGGAAGTCGCCGTTCGGCTCATCTGCCAGAACGAGCACGTTGCCAAGAGCGGGACATTCGCCTTGGTCTTTCCTGCAAGGCAGCCGCCCAGAACCCAGGAGAAGGATTGTTACGGGCTACCCTGTCGCTCCAGTCTTGTCATGGCTAGGTCGGGGCACGCGACCAGGCGCCCACTTCCGAGCGGCTCACGATCACGCTACCCGCCTCGATTTCGCGCTGCATGCGCTGTCCCAAGGTTTCAATATCGACCTCAGCGGCCGTCGCAACTCCCCGGCTCTGGATTTCCGGCAGCATCGTGACAATGAGTTCAGCGGTCTGGTGTGACCATTCGAAACCGCTCTTGGTTCCTCCAACGACCGCCTCCAAGTGCATTGAGGGCGCGATCAATCCAGCCGCGCGGAATGCCGCATCGAGCTTGATACCCATGTTGGTCTCGATACCGCTGCGCCGGAACGTCTCGACGATCCATCGACAGCAGTCGTCGTAGGTCGGCGCCGGCGGGCTGGATCGACAGCCGTCCCAATCCGGCTCATGGAAGACGATGATCCCTCCAGGCCGGAGATGGCGAGCGACGCCTCGCAGGATGGCCACAGGATCGGCTTGAAACATCAGAACATAGCGGCCGATCACGGCGTCGAACGGTCGGTCGAACGAGAGTGCCGCGGGATCGCCTTCACGGAAGCTGACATTCTGGATCGGATGCGTCGCCGCGCGCCCCTCCGCCGCCGCAAGGGCCGCTGGAGCCCGATCAGCGCCGATGACCTGACCTTCGCTGCCTACCATCTCGGAAACCAGGAATGTAACGTCGCCCGCGCCACAGCCGACGTCGAGCACGCGCATCCCGGGACTTATGCCCGCAGACAGCAAGATTCTTCGCGTGATCGGGTTAATGATGCCCGCCTGATGGCTGAGACGCCTGATCTCGCGATCGGAATGGACGAGAATATACGGGACGTGGACGTCGGCACGAGCGCCACCTGCGACTTCCATGGCTTGCCTCCCCTCATACGACTGTTCCCCAAAGGGGACATCGCGTTAGTCGACGACTATGCGCCGATGCGGCAGCCAGTCAATCAGACTCGCTGTTGACCTCAATGCGAATGTCGCTTCAGGGTCAATGCTTGCCTTAGAAGTCCTCCGAACAAAGGGCAAAGAAGGGTCGTGAGCCGAAATTCGAAATGAGGCACTAACGGCCCTCGGGCTGGCTTGTGCCCACGCGTTTGGCTGGCTACGTTGCCGGCGGCAGGGACAACGCCGGGAGATCATCCGTGAGCATCGAATTCTTGTTGACGTCGCTGATTGTCGTGGCTTCGCCCGGCACCGGCGTTCTTTATACGCTGAGCGCCGGGCTTTCGCGTGGCGCGCGCGCCAGCATTGTCGCTGCTTTCGGTTGCACGCTCGGCATCATTCCGCATATGGCGGCCGCCATCACCGGGCTGGCGGCGCTGCTGCACACCAGCGCACTCGCCTTTGAGACGATCAAATATCTGGGCGTAGCCTACCTGCTGTACATGGCGTGGAACACGTTGAAGGAGAGCGGCGGCTTGAACGTCGGGCAGGATGTCGCGCCGCGCTCGGTCGGCAAGGTGATCACCTCGGGCATTCTGATCAACGTCCTCAACCCGAAACTGTCGATCTTCTTCTTCGCCTTTCTGCCGCAGTTCGTCAGCACCACCGAACCGCATGCGCTGTCGAGGATGCTGGAGCTCAGCACCGTCTTCATGCTTTTGACCTTTGTCGTCTTCGTCGGCTACGGCATCTTCGCCGCCTCGATCCGCAGTCATGTCGTGTCGCGGCCGATGGTGCTGACCTGGATGCGCCGCACCTTCGCCGGCGCCTTCGTCGCGCTCGGCGCAAAACTGGCACTGACGGACCGGTAGACAGTAAGGATCGCGGGCAGTCGTCGAAGCTGGCGCCGCCCCTCATCTGCCTGCCAGCCCCTTCTCCCCGTCTAGGACGGGGAGAAGGGGCTGGCCGCAACCTGGCATCCTTCCTTTAACGCTTGAGATTGGCGAAATCTTTCGCGAAGGCAGCTTTCTCCCCGTCACTATACGGGGAGAAATGCCCGGCAGGGCAATGAGGGGCAGCGCCAAACCTATCCCTTCACATAACCCATCGCCTCGACGATCAGCCCGTCCGCTACGCGCATCAGATTGACGCCACGGATGGAGTTGCCGTCGGCACGCCAGTAACGCCAGCGGATTGTCGCCCGTTCACCGGCGACGAAGGTCTCCTCGATGTCGAAGCGGGTGCCGGGTTCGCTGGCTATCGCCGACCACAGCCGCACGCACGCCTCCCGGCCGGCATGGCGGGCGCCGTCCGGCGCCGGCACGGTATTTTCGATGACGCAGTCCTCGGCCACCAGGCCCGGGAGTGTCGATGGATCATGAAGCTGGAACACGTCGTTGTAGCGCCGCATGATCTCGGCCGTCTGTCTGGATTGGTCGTCTGGATGGATGACCATGATGCTATCCTGTTTCATCTCAGTATCTCCAGATTTCATTTCTCCGCGGCCGTGACCAAGTCGGCCTTGAGCGTGATGTCAGCCACACCAGCCAGGGCGCGTGAGACCAGGCATGTCGCTTTCGCAGACTGGGCAAGGCGCTGGAATTCCTCGGGCGCCAGGCCCGGGATTTCTGCTTCCGTTTCAAGATCGATGCGGATGATCGTCGGTCCCGCCTTGCTCATGCCGAGGTGCACTTTGGCGACGGTGTGGATCCGTGCGGGGACATGGCCGCCGCTGCCGGCTATGGCGCTCAGCGCCATCGAAAAGCAGCCGGCATGCGCCGCCGCGATCAGTTCCTCGGGGTTCGTGCCGGGACCGTTCTCGAAGCGCGACCGGAAGGAATAGGCACCTTCGAAGACGCCGCTGCCGAGCCGCAGCCGGCCCGAACCTTCTTTCAACGACCCTTGCCATTGGGCTTCTGCCTCACGGATGGTCATTCGCTTTTCTCCTCTTCGATGAAACCCAATATATAGACCGATCTACATAATATATAGACCGGTTGTCATACTCGGCGCAAGGCCTATAATGCTCGCTCCTGACAGAGGCTGACATGGCGAACGATACACGCACCCGCATGATCGAAGCGACGGCGCTGCTGCTGAGGCAGCGCGGCTATCACGGCACCTCGCTCAACGATATTTTGAGCGCCTCCGGTGCGCCGAGAGGATCGCTCTATTTTCATTTTCCGGGCGGCAAGGACCAATTGGTCGTCGAGGTGACGCGCGACAGCGTCGAAAAGGTCACGCAATGGATGGATGAGGCGCTCGCCGCCGAGCAGGACCCGGCGGTGGCCGTCCACCACATCTACCAGGCGGTCGCACGCATGCTGGAGGACAACCAGTTCACCCTTGGCTGTCCGGTCGCGCCTGTAGTGCTGGACTCGCCGGCCAACATGCCGGAGCTGGCCGAACTGTGCCGGTCGGCCTTCGAGCAATGGATAGGCTTGCTGCAGGCGGCCTTCGTCAGGGCAGGGGTGCCCGAGCGTCGCGCCCACGCTCTGGCACTGCTTGTCGAATCATCGCTGGAAGGGCTGATGGTGATCGCGCGCGCCACCCGCGACCGCGCCCCGGTGCTGGCGGTGGCCGATGAGGTCGCCGCGCTGGTGGAAAGTGCGTTGCCGGCCAAGAAGGTCGCTGTCGCAGCGCATTGACGGTAGCATCTGAGCCGGGGGGCGCTCCGGCGAAATAATCGGCCGATGGCAACAAAAAGGGCGACCTCTCGGCCGCCCTTTCCGTATCTGAAGGCTGATGGATACGTGGATTAGAAATCCATGCCGCCCATGCCGCCCATGCCGCCGCCGCCCATGCCGCCTGGCATGCCGCCGCCAGCCGACTCCTTCTTCGGAGCCTCCGCGATCATGGCTTCGGTGGTGACCAGCAGGCCGGCGACCGAGGCCGCATCCTGGAGAGCCGTGCGCACGACCTTGACCGGATCGACGATACCCATGGCGATCATGTCGCCATATT
>NZ_RZTJ01000031.1:0-42693 GCF_003997065.1 Mesorhizobium sp. M6A.T.Ce.TU.016.01.1.1
CAAGCACCCCCGCCGCGATCTGCAGCCGGTCGAGCCGTTCGCCGAGCAGCAGCGCGCCGACAACAACGCTGACAAGCGGGTTGATGTAGTAGCCTAGCGCGGTCTCGATGGTACGGTCGACCGCGATAGCCCAGACATAGATGCCCCAGTTGACTGAAATCAGCGCTGCCGTCAGCGCCGCCATCGAAATGATGCGCGGCGAACGGATTGCGGCCTTGAAGTCCGCCGTGCGGCCGGCCCAGATCAAAACGGCCGCAGCGATCGGCACAGACCAGACGATGCGGTGCGCGATGACTTCGGCCAGCGGCAGATGCGCGACCGCCTTCATGTAGAAAGGCAGCAACCCCCACAGGAGATAGGCGCCCAGCGCCAGCAGAAAGCCACGCCGGGCCTTTGAGTCTGCTTCGAGCTGAATTGCTTGCGTGGCCATGGCCCAACGCTATGCGCCAGCCGCCGTGCCAAGACCATCGCAAAGTTCTGATGGATCAATGGACTTTCGCTGATGGTTCAATCTTACTCCGCCGCTACCAGCCCGGCCATCTCGCGGTTCTTCATCAGCTTGTAGACGATCGAATCCATCAGCGCCTGGAACGAGGCGTCGATGATGTTTTCGGAGACGCCGACCGTCCACCAGCGGGCGCCGGTGCCGTCATGCGATTCAACCAGCACGCGGGTGATCGCCTCAGTGCCGCCATTGAGGATACGCACCTTGAAGTCCGCAAGCTCGAGGTCGGCGATCTCGTCCTGGAATTTTCCGAGATCCTTGCGCAGCGCGATATCGAGCGCGTTGACCGGGCCGTGCCCTTCCGCCACCGACATTTTTTCCTCGCCGTCGACCAGCACCTTGACGATCGCCTCGGAGACCGTCTTCAGCTGGCCGTTGGCGTCGAAGCGGCGCTCGACCATGCAGCGGAACGAGGTGACGCTGAAGAATTCCGGCAGGCCGTGCAGCATCTTGCGCGCCAGAAGCTCGAAGCTGGCATCGGCGCCTTCATAGGCATAGCCCTCGGCCTCGCGCTCCTTGACCACTGATATCAGCGCGTCGAGCCGGTGGTCGTCCCGGGGCATGTCGATGCCGCGCCGCTTCAGCTCGGCGAGGAAATTGGCCCTGCCGCCCTGGTCCGAGACCATGACGCGGCGGCGGTTGCCGACCGCTTCCGGAGGCACATGCTCGTAGGTGGCCGGCTCCTTGGCCAGCGCCGAGGCATGGATGCCGGCCTTGGTGGCGAAGGCGGAAGCGCCGACATAGGGCGCCTGCGCTTCCGGCGCGCGGTTCAGCAATTCATCGAAGGCGCGGGAAAGGCGCGATATCCCAGCCAATGCTTCGGCCGAAATGCCTGTCTCGAAGCGGCTGGAAAAGGCTGGCTTCAGCGCCAGGGTCGGCACAATCGAGATCAGATTGGCGTTGCCGCAGCGCTCGCCGATGCCGTTCAGCGTGCCCTGGATCTGGCGCACACCAGCCTCGACGGCAGCCAGCGAATTCGCCACCGCCTGGCCAGTGTCGTCATGGGCATGGATGCCGAGATGATCTCCGGGAATGCCTGAGGCGATGGCCTTCTCGACGATGGCGCGCACTTCCGAGGGCTGCGTGCCGCCATTGGTGTCACACAGCACCACCCAGCGCGCGCCGGCGTCGTAAGCGGTCCTGGCGCAGGCCAGCGCATAATCGGGATTGGCCTTGAAGCCGTCGAAGAAATGCTCGCAGTCGACCAGTGCTTCCTTCCCGGCAGCAACCGCCGCCTCGACCGAGGCCTTGATCGCCTCGAGGTTTTGCTCGTTGGTGCAGCCCAGCGCGACGCGGACATGGTAGTCCCAGCTCTTGGCGACAAAGCAGATTGCGTCCGATTTCGACTGAACAACTGCGGCAAGCCCGGGATCGTTCGAAGCCGACACCCCTGCCCGCTTGGTCATGCCGAAGGCGACGAATTTGGCGCTAGTCGTGCGGTGCTCGGCAAAGAAGGCGGTGTCGGTCGGGTTGGCGCCGGGATAGCCGCCCTCGACATAGTCGATGCCGAACTCGTCGAGCAGCTTGGCGATGGCGATCTTGTCCTCGACGGAAAAGTCGATGCCCGGCGTCTGCTGGCCATCGCGCAGTGTCGTGTCGAAGAGATAGAGGCGTTGTTTTTTCATGGCGATGGCCCGAAAGGCCGCGATCCGTCGCGCCCCCCTCTGTCCTGCCGGACATCTCCCCCACGGGTGGGGAGATTGGCTGTCCCGCCTGCTTTCGCAAACCTTCGAGGTTGCAGGACAAGCGGCAAGGCCGAAGCTGCCGATCTCCCCCCAAGTGGGGGAGATGCCCGGCAGGGCAGAGGGGGGCGCCGTAGCGCACGAATAGCCATCATCATTTCCCCACAAACTTGTCCGTCGCCCGGATCAGCCGGTCGAGGATGCCCGGCTCCGAATATGCATGGCCGGCGCCCTCGATCAGGTGGAAATCCGCCTTCGGCCACGCCTTGTGCAGCGCCCACGCGTAGCGCGCCGGGCACGGCATGTCATAGCGGCCGTGGATGATGGTGCCGGGGATGTCCTTCAGCTTGAACGCATCGCGCAGCAGCTGCCCTTCCTCCAGCCAGCCGGCATGGACGAAATAGTGGTTCTCGATGCGGGCAAAGGCGACTGCGTAGTCGTCTTCGCCAAACGGGGCGCTGGTTTCAGGCTCGGGCAATAGCGTGATCGTCTCGCCTTCCCACAGGCTCCAGGCGCGGGCCGCCTCGACCTGTGCCTTGCGGTCGCTGCCGACCAGCCGCTTGCGATAGGCGGCCATCATGTCGCCGCGCTCGGCCTCGGGGATCGGCGCCAGGAAGCGTTCCCATTTGTCGGGGAACATTTCCGAGACGCCGAACTGGTAATACCATTCGAGCTCCGCGCGTGTCAGCGTGTAAATGCCGCGCACAACCAATTCGCTGACCCGCTCGGGATGTGTCTCGGCATAGGCCAGCGCCAGCGTCGAGCCCCACGAGCCACCGAACACCAGCCATTTGTCGAAGCCGCACATGTCGCGCAGGCGCTCGATGTCGGCGACCAGATGCCAGGTGGTGTTGGCCTCGAGCGAGGCGTTCGGCGTCGATTTTCCGCAGCCGCGCTGGTCGAACAGGATGACGTCGTAAAGCTTAGGATCGAACAGCCGCCGATGCTTC
The DNA here is from genome assembly GCF_003997065.1 of Mesorhizobium sp. M6A.T.Ce.TU.016.01.1.1. Taxonomy (NCBI): domain Bacteria; kingdom Pseudomonadati; phylum Pseudomonadota; class Alphaproteobacteria; order Hyphomicrobiales; family Phyllobacteriaceae; genus Mesorhizobium; species Mesorhizobium sp. M6A.T.Ce.TU.016.01.1.1. Next base: position 3,138 of record NZ_RZTJ01000031.1, read on the forward strand.
GGCGAAATGGTGCCGCCCGGTCCGCCATGCAGGAACACAGCCGGCTTGGCGCCTCTGGTGCCGGAACGCTCCCAATAGACCTGATGGCCGTCGCCCACATCGAGCATGCCGGACTCGAAGGCCTCGATCTCGGGATAGAGGTTGCGGAGTTCACTGCTCATAATTTCAGGCCCTGCTGCGGCCAGTTGGCCGTCTCGTGATCCGGATGCTGGAAGGAGATGATCGATTCCTGCCGGGTGTAATAGTCAGGATCCTCGTGGACCGGCGCGTCGAAGATCTTCTCCACCCAGGGCAGCCGCGCGGCGTAATTGACCTGGATCTGCGGTGCGAGGTCGGAACGGTCGTCGAAAGCGCCGATAGCGATCTCGAGCCCGCCGGGCTGCCTGTAGGTCAGCGGCGTGCCGCATCGGGCGCAGAAGCCGCGATCGATGTTGACAGACGACTGGAAATAACTCGGCTCCTCACGGACCCATTCGACGCCGTCCTTCGGCACCGTCACCAGCGCGCCGAAGAAGGAACCGAACTGTTTCTGGCACATGCGGCAATGGCAGATGGACGGGCGCCCGAGTGCCCCACGGATACGGAAACGGACGGCGCCGCACTGGCAGCCGCCGGTTCGAACGGTTTCGGTCATGATCTTTCCTCCGGCGGCCATTGTTCGGTGTCGTGGTCGGGATGCTGGTAAGAGACGAGATCGGCAAGATAGGAGGCCGACGAGACGTCGGCCATCGTGTCCTCGCCGGGCAATTCGTGGATGTGATCCACATAGGGGAGTTTTGCTTCGATGCCCCATTGGATGGTCGGCGCGATCTCCTCCGGGTCGTCGAAGGCGGCGATGGCGAGCGCGATGCCGTCGGGCGCCTCGAAGGTCAGCGGCGTGCCGCAATCGGCACAAAAACCGCGCAATGCGGCATTGGACGAGCGGAAGCGTTTGGGCTCACCGCGCGTCCAGTCGAGTTTTGCGTCACGCACGGACACCAGCGGCAGGTAGAAATTGCCGCTCGCCTTCTGGCACATGCGGCAATGGCACACGGAGGCGTCACCCAGAGCGCCTTCGATACGGAAGCGCACGGCGCCGCACTGGCAACCGCCTGTGTAGACCGGTCTGTTGTCGAGGCTCATCATCGATCACTCCGGAACATGGCAGACGGCTTCGACATTGTTGCCGTCGGGATCGAAGACAAAGGCGCCATAATAGTTCGCATGATAGTGCGGACGCAGGCCCGGCGCGCCGTTGTCCTTGCCGCCGGCGGCGATGGCGGCTGAGTGGAAGGCATCGACCTCGGCGCGGCTGCGCGCGGTGAAAGCGACGTGCTGGCGGTCCTTCGGCTTGTCCTTGCCGGCATGCAGCCAGAACACCGGCCGGTCGCGGCCATAGCCCCCGACCTTGGCGCCGCCGGTATATTCCTGCGGCACCATGTAGAGGAGTGACGCACCGAGCGGCGCCATCGCCTTGTCGTAAAAGGCCTTGGAGGTGTCAAAATCGGAAACGGTGATGCCGAGATGATCGATCATGGAACTGCCTCCCTCCTATGTTCGTCGGCCGGCATTTCGGCACGGGCCAGACCGGCCTCGATCACGATGTGCTGGCAGACATTGTCGATATCGCGGATGACGTCGTCGTTCCAGAAGCGCAGGATGGTCCAGCCCAGCGCCTCAAGCTTAGCTGTTCTCGCAGCGTCGGATGCCGAAGCTTCGGCCCGAGCGTGCTGAGAGCCGTCGAGTTCGACGATCAACCTTTTGGTGGGGCAGGCGAAATCGACGATGTAGCCGGCGATAGGCATCTGGCGCCTGAAGTCTAGTCCCATCAGCCTGTGCGCTCTAATCTCATTCCAAAGCTTCAGCTCGGCGTCGGTCATAGCCCTGCGCATCTTGCGCGCATTGCTGCGGTTGTTGGCGGGTACCGGGAAATGCGTCATCGCAGTGCGCCCCCCTCTGGCCTGCCGGCCATCTCCCCCTCAAGGGGGGAGATCGGCGGCTTCGCCGACAGCGCCCAATCATCAACGTAGGCGATTGGCGAAAGCCGAAGTAACGTCCAATCTCCCCCCTTGAGGGGGAGATGGCCGGCAGGCCAGAGGGGGGCGCTTGGCACCATCCTCATCGCTTGACCTCCCACGTCGTTACGCGTTCGCCCGTGGCGGGGTCCTTGCCGTCCTTCAACTGGATGCCTTGCACCAGCAATTCTTCGCGGATGGGGTCGGCCTCGGCCCAGTTTCCGGCGGCGATCAGTGCCAGGCGTTTGGTGATCGCGTTGGCGATGGCGTCTTCATCAACTTTGGCCGGCGCGACGTCGAAGCCGAGGAACGACAGCGCCGCCTTCAGCGAAGCGGCAGCATCGTTGCCCGCTGCGCCAGCGTTGCCGCCAGCAGCAGCATTGAAATCCACAGCCTCGCCGGCCAACTGCGTCAGCACCTGGAACGCAGAATAGGTTGCTAGATCGTCCGACAGGGCTTCCACCACGTCCACCGGCAATTGCTTTGCCGCCGCCGGCGCAAGGTCCGCTGCCCGCTTCCATTTGCGCAGCGTGTTTTCCGCCTCCTCCAGCTTGCGCACGGAAAAGTCGATCGGCTCGCGATAATGCGTCATCAGCATCGCCAGCCGCAGCACCTCGCCCGGCCATTTGCGGCCACCAAAGGTCTCCGTCTCCAGCAACTCGTTGATCGAGTAGAAGTTGCCCAGGCTCTTGGACATCTTCTGCCCTTCGACCTGCAGGAAGCCGTTGTGCATCCACACCTTGGCCATCGTTTCGGTGCCGTGGGCGCAGCGCGACTGGGCGATCTCGTTCTCGTGGTGCGGGAAGATCAGGTCGAGCCCGCCGCCATGGATGTCGAAGACCTCGCCGAGATAGGCGGCCGACATCGCCGAGCACTCGATGTGCCAGCCCGGCCGGCCCCTGCCCCACGGGCTGTCCCAACCCGGTTCTTCCGGCGAGGACAGCTTCCACAGCACGAAATCGCCAGGGTTCTTCTTGTGCGCATCGACGGCGACGCGGGCGCCGGCCTGCTGCTCGTCGAGATTGCGCTTCGACAATTGGCCGTAGTCCGGCATCGAGGCGGTGTCGAACAGAACTTCGCCTGCCGCGACATAGGCATGGCCGCGTTCGATCAAGCGTTGAATCAAGGAGATCATGTCGGCCTTGCCGTCGGCGCGCGGCTCGACGAATTCGGTGGCGCGCGGCTCGACCGTCGGCTCCAGGCAGCCGAGCGTCGCCACATCCTTGTGGAACTGGTCGGCGGTCTTTTCGGTGACCCGACGGATCGCCTCGTTCAGCGACAGCTTTCCCGAGGCAATCTCACCGCCGAAATCACGCAAGGCGCGGGCGTTGATCTTGTCGTCGACATCCGTGATGTTACGCACATAGGTGACATGCGCTTGCCCGTAGAGATGGCGCAGCAGGCGGAACAGCACGTCGAACACGATCACTGGCCGCGCATTGCCGATATGGGCAAAATCGTAGACCGTCGGGCCGCAGACATACATGCGCACATTGCGCGGATCGATCGGAAAGAAATCCTCCTTGGTCCGCGTCAGCGTGTTGTAGAGGCGCAGGCCCTTCGATGCGTCAGACATTCCGTGCCTTCCCGGTCCGATATTCTTGTTCGAGCTGGAGTCTTCCTTGCGCCGAGACGCAAATCAGGCGCCAGCCTGCTGGCCGGGGCGTTTGTCCACTCTAGAAGGAAGATAGGCGAAAACGTCCGGACCAGCGCGAGGCTAGCCAATAATGCAAATGCCACAAATGGCGAAAGACGTTCTCATGAGCGGCTTTATCGCCTCAGCCAGTGTTGCCGTCAAGTCGCAACTTTCGGCAAAAGAGTCGTTGATTCACAGATTATGACGCAGTGAAACATTTTATTAAACATGTCGGCACAGTCATGAAACATTCGCCGGCTAGATCACCAGATGTCACGATTTGGTCGGATTCGACCAGCAAACGCGGACACGAAGACGTTACCAGGGAAGAGAAAAATGCCCCGAACCAAGCAGGACTCCAGCAGCGCCAAGCAACCGGCGCTCGCCAGCCAATACCGGGCGATCGGCCCGGCCGCGATCGTCGCGGCCCTTCTCCATACCGCGAAGAAGAAAAAGCCCGCGCAGAAGATCACATCGCCGCGCGCTGCCTGATGTGACGTCCGCCGGCGCCATGCGCCGGCAAGGCGCCGAAAGGATGCCGGGAAAATAGCAGCTAGAACAAGGTCATCTGACTGTCGTCCGCGCCGGGCTTCTGGTGCCTGGCCTTCTCGGGCTCCGGCCCCACGACGCCCCTTTCCTGAATCTCCGGTCCGGTGTTGGCGACCTTGTTGACGAGGTCGGAAACCGGGACAGCCTCGAAGAAATCGAGCTGTGCCGGTCTGAGCAGCTCGGCGACGTCGCGCGGCTCCAGCGTGCGGCAATCCAGCCAGCGGGCGAAATCCTGCGGATTTATCACCACCGGCATCCGGTCATGGATATTGGCGATGTCGGCGTTGGCGTTGACCGTCAGGATGGCGCCGGTGTCCATTTCCGAACCACCCGGCTCGGCATAGGTCTCGATCAGCCCTGCGAACGCGACAAGCCCGCCATGCTTCGGCCGCACCCAATAGGGCTGTCCCCTCTTGCCGCATGATTGACGCCATTCATAGAAGCCGGAAGCTGGCACCAAAGCGCGGCGATGGCGCATAGCGGTGCGAAACGAGGCCTTTTCCGTTGCTCCCTCCGAGCGGGCGTTGAACAGCAGCGGAAACTCACGCGTGTCCTTCACCCAGGCCGGGATCAGCCCCCAACGCACCAGCATCGGCTGCCGGTCGGGCAGGTTCGAGCCTGGCGCCTGCGGCAAGCCTGCAATCGCCATCAGCACCGGCTGCGTAGGCGCGATGTTGTAGCGGGCCGGAAAATCCTCCAGCTCCGCCAAACCGAGAAAAGCGGCGGTCTGGTCCGGCGTGGCGGTCAAGGCAAAGCGTCCGCACATAAGCTAAAACTCGTCGAGTTGGTCGGATGCGAAGGGTGGCGATGGAACCGGCGTTGCGCAACCGCTAATGCTTCTTCACGCTGACCGGTCCACAACGGACTCGGCAAATGACGATCGGAGATCCATGGACGAGATGCGTAAGATACTCCCGGCTGTCTCGGTCGCCATCGTCCGCGGCGACACGGTGCTGCTGGTCAAGCGGGCGCGGCAGCCTTCGCAGGGGTTTTACGCGTTTCCGGGCGGGAAGGTCGAGGCCGGCGAAACGCTGGAGGAAGCCGCACAACGCGAACTGCTGGAAGAAACCGGATTGCAGGCGCACAACTACCGCCCCCTTCGGGAAATCCATATCGACGGCAACAGCGACGGGCACCCGGTCGACTATCTGCTGACGGTGTTCGGCGCCACCTATGTCGGCGGCGAGCCTGTGGCCAGCGACGACGCCGAGACCGCCGCCTTCTATACGCTCAGCGAAATGACGGCGCTGCCGCTTGCCGGCTCGGTGTTTGCCGTTGCCGATGAATTGCTCAGGAACCGAGGGGCGTAACATCCAAAATCGCCTTGCGAGCGACAAATTATTTGGCCACAAGGACTTATGATCCGTGCCTCGTTTTTCCTTGCAGCTTGCCTCGCCGCCAGCACGGCGATCGGGCCGCAGCCGGCTCTGGCCGCCGAGTCGCCGTTCGAGCCGGGGCTGATGCGGCTGGCGGAGGTTTTGGGGTCGCTGCATTTCCTGCGTAATCTATGCGGTGAGAAGGGCGACCAGTGGCGGGTCGAGATGGAGAAGCTGATTGCTTCGGAAAACCCGGACCCGGAGCGGCGCGCCCGCTTCATTGCCAGCTTCAACCGCGGCTACCGCTCCTTCGGCGGCACCTACACGCAGTGCACCGCCTCAGCGACCGAAGCCATCAGTCGCTACATGAAGGAAGGCGAGACGCTGTCGCGCGACATCGCCTCGCGCTACGGCAACTGACCTTGATGCCTTCCCTGCTTGTGTCTGGTGGCGTATTAGTGCAATCCTTGTGTTGCACTTCTGCAACGGTATTAACGAAACGTTACAGCACGGATGTGGAATTAACTCAAACTGAAGGTTTTCGTCCCGCTCGCCGGCCTAATCGGCTAAGTTTTGAATCGGATCGAACGCAGGTTTGCCGAACGCTATAGACCTTGTCGAAGACGACCCCAGAAATGTCGTATTTACAAGTACTTACTTAACCTGCGTGTAAAAAGGGACAGCCCAAGCCTGATCCGCATCTGTCGGATCGCCGCTTGAAAAGGGTGGACATCGCAATGGAACATGGCGTCAACGATATCGACGCGCTCGTCAGGGAAGAAAAGCGCCTGACCGCCGTGGAAAGCCACAGCGAGGCCTGGGCGGAAGGACTTTCGGCCGGAATCGAGCCGGAAATCATCGCCGAGGCCGCCCTCGAAACCGCGTTCGGCGAAATGCTGCGCGCCAATGGCGAGACCTCGGCCCTTGCCCTGCTCGACCGCATGCGTGAAAAGGTGATAGCCGGGGCCTTCGAACCAGGACGGCTGCGGCACTGAACCGGCATCAGGCTCTTTGACGAGGACGTGCCGCTTGGGCATCATGCCCAGGGGCACCTGCAAGGGCTCGAGCATCTGTAAGAGCCTGGGCGTCTGGACGGGCCTGGCCTGGACGGACCTATTAGGGCCCGGAAATCATGGAGAGGCAGGCGGTGAATTTTTCGATGTCAGGCCAGCCGCGTGGCTTGGCCCTCAGCATCCGGCTCGCTGCTTTTTGCGCCGCGGTTCCGCTCTCGCTTTGCCTCGCAAGCAGCCCCGCCTATACGCTGAGTGAAATTAAGCGCGAGGAGCTTCCTTCGCCGGTCGCGCCGCCTGCCGACGACGACATGTCGCCGCCCGGAACGACGGTGCCGATGCCCGACCCGCTCGGCACGACGCCGCCCGCGGCCAGCCAGCCGCCGACGCCCGACGAGCCGGAACAGGTCGAACCAGAGGGACCAACGAACGATGGTGGCATGGCCAATCCACATGCCGATCCGGATGAACCCTTGCCCGAGGTCGTCTATGATCTCGGCAAGCTGCCGGAGCCGGTCAGGCGCATGCACGATCTGATCGTCGAGGCCTGCAAGAGCGGCGACATCGAAAGGCTCCGGCCACTGATCGGCAAGGGCGACACGATGACTCAATTGTCGCTGAGCGAGATCGAAGGCGACCCGATCACCTTCCTGAAAGGTCTTTCGGGCGACGCGGAAGGCCAAGAGATCCTCGCCATCCTGGAAGAGGTGCTCAATGCCGGCTATGTCCATGTCGATGCCGGCACGCCGCAGGAGCTCTATGTCTGGCCATATTTCTTCGCGCTGCCGCTGGACAAGCTCGACGCCAGGCAGCGGGTCGAGCTTTTCAAGATCGTCACCGCTGGCGACTATGACAGCATGAAGCAGTTCGGCGCCTACATTTTCTACCGCGTCGGCATCACGCCCGCCGGACAGTGGACGTTCTTCGTCGCAGGGGATTGAGCGGCATCACCCTCCCTGCCCACAAGCCCGCCTAGACCGCCAGCGCCTCCGAAAACTCCACCGCTCTGCCCTGGCTGGGGGTGACGATCTCGCCTTCCCACATCACGCGCCGGCCGCGCACGACTGTGCCGACCGGCCAGCCAGTCACTTTCCTTCCGTCATAAGGCGTCCAGCCGGCCTTGGAGCCGGCCTGGGCATTGGTGATGGTTTCGCGGCGCTTCAGATCGACAATCGTGAAATCGGCGTCATAGCCGGCGGCGATGCGGCCTTTCCTGGCCATGCCGAAGATGCGCTGCGGACCGTGGCTGGAGAGGTCGACGAAACGTTGCAACGTCAGCCGGCCGGCATTGACGTGATCCAGCATGATCGGCACTAGTGTCTGCACGCCAGTCATGCCCGACGGCGAGGCCGGATAGGGTTTTGCCTTCTCGGCCAGCGTGTGCGGGGCGTGGTCGGAACCCAGCACATCGACGATACCTTGCGCAACGCCGTGCCAGATGCCGTCGCGGTGGCGCACTGCCCGTACCGGTGGGTTCATCTGGATCAGCGTGCCAAGCCGAGCGTAATCATCCGCGCTCAGCGTCAGATGATGCGGCGTCGCCTCGCAGGTCGCGACATCCTTATGCTGTTCGAGGAAGGCAATCTCCTCCGTGGTCGAGATATGCAGCACATGGATGCGGGCGCGGGCCTGTCGCGCGATGCGCACCAGGCGCTCGGTGCAGCGCAGAGCCGCGATCTCGTCGCGCCACACCGGATGCGAGGACGGATCGCCCTCGATGCGCTCGCCAAGCCGCTCGCGCAGCCGGAATTCGTCCTCGGAATGGAAAGCGGCGCGACGGCGCGTGTTCCTCAGGATCGAGGCGACGCCCTCATCGTCCTCGACCAAGAGGTCGCCCGTGGACGAGCCCATGAAAACTTTTATCCCGGCCGCGCCCGGCAGCCGCTCGAGCTCGCCGGCATCCCTCGCATTCTCGCGGGTGCCGCCGACCCAGAAGGCAAAGTCGCAATGCATGCGGCCGGTGGCGCGCCGCACCTTGTCGGCAAGGGCTGCCTCGCTGGTGGTCAGCGGGTTGGTGTTGGGCATCTCGAACACAGCAGTGACGCCGCCGAGCACCGCCGCGCGCGAGCCGCTCTCCAGGTCCTCCTTGTGCTCCAGCCCCGGTTCGCGAAAATGTACCTGGCTGTCGATGACGCCCGGCAGGACGTGCAGGCCGCGGCAGTCGATGGTCTCGCCTGCCGACGCCTGGCCGAGATTGCCCATTGCCGCGATGCGCCCGCCGTTGATGCCGATGTCGCGCCGACCCTCGCCATCGTGGTTGACCACGATACCGCCTGTCAGGATGAGGTCGTAGGTCGTGGCCATGCCGATCCGGTCTCTTGCGGGGGGAGTGTCGCCGGCTTACGTAAAGGCCGACCGTTTTGCAAGATCAGGTTTTTTCCAGCCCATGCCCTTTGCCCAGTTGAAAGACCGCGCACTCGTTTCCGTGTCAGGCCCGGATGCCGAGCATTTCCTGCAGAACATCCTCACCACTGACCTCGACACACTGGCTGCTGGCGAGGCAAGGCCGGGGGCACTTCTAACGCCGCAAGGCAAGATACTGTTCGACTTCCTGATCTCGCGGGCCGGCGAGAATACCTTCCGCCTCGAATGCCGATCTGACATCGCCGACGATTTCATGCGCCGGCTGATGCTCTACAAGTTGCGCGCCAAGGTCGAGATTGCCAAGACCGATCAGGCACTTGTCACTGTTGCGTGGGGAGATGATTCAACCGCTTCACAACTTGATTCAACGCCGATTGCCGATGCACGGTTCCTCGATGTGGCGGTCAGCCGCTTCCATGGCGGCGGTGCAGACGATGGCGACCTTCCCGGATGGCAGGCCTTGCGTATCGCCCATGGCATTGCCGAGAGCGGCAGCGACTACCAGCTCGGCGACGCCTTTCCGCATGATGTGCTGCTCGACGAAACCGGCGGCGTCGGCCTCAGGAAGGGCTGCTATGTCGGCCAAGAGGTGGTCTCGCGCATGCAGCATCGCGGCACCGCCAGACGGCGGGTGTTGATCGTTTCGGCCGAACGCCCCCTGCCCGCTCCTGGCACCGAACTGACCGTTGCCGGGCGACCGGTCGGCACGCTTGGCACCACCGCCGGCAAGACAGGCCTCGCCGTAGCCCGTATCGACCGCGTCAAGGCAGCGCTCGACGCCGGCCAGCCGATCATGGCGGATGATGTCCCTGTGTCGCTCACCATCCCCGCCTGGGCGAAGTTCACTTTTCCGCCGGAAACTGCTGGCCCGCAGGAACCCGTCGGCACGGAGGGGGCCTGATGGCGGCCGATCGTCCCGGCGCGCCGCCGCGCGCCTGGCAGCGCATGCTGTCGGGCCGGCGGCTCGATCTGCTCGACCCCTCGCCGCTCGACATCGAGATTTCGGACATCGCCCATGGGCTTGCGCGCGTCGCCCGCTGGAACGGCCAGACCAGCGGCGACCACGCCTTTTCCGTCGCCCAGCATTCGCTGCTGGTCGAGGCGCTTTTCAGCGAGCTGGTGCCGGACGCTCCGCCCGATGCGCGGCTGGCGGCTTTGCTGCACGACGCGCCGGAATATGTCATCGGCGACATGATCTCACCGTTCAAATCGGTGATGGGCGGCAGCTACAAGGAGTGCGAACTGAGGCTGCAGCGCGCCATCCACCTGCGCTTTTCGCTGCCGGTCGAACCAGATGCAGAGCTGCGCAAGGAGATCAAGCGCGCCGACCAGATCGCCGCCTATTTCGAGGCGACAATGCTTGCCGGCTTTTCGACCGCCGAGGCGACCGAATTCTTCGGCCGGCCGCGCGGGTTCAATGCCGACCGCTTCGATTTCACCCCGCGTTCGGTGACCTGGGCGCAAGACGCGTTCCTCAAACGGTATGCGACCATCGAGAAATCACGGCGCCAAACGGTGCAGCCCGCCGACTGAAAAACGGTAAATTAACCGGAAGGGATAACAGTGCCTTGTTCGATCACGGTCTGCAGGCACGCCTCATGTCCGTCGCTCATGTCAAGGCTGGTTCGCCCGTCCGCGGACGGAGGGCCGAAGGCGTAGGCCTGCCGCGGATAGAGGACGAACTGCGTAAGCAGAATGATCGTTTTTCGGCCGCCGTCGAGAACATGTCGCATGGCTTGTGCATGTTCGATGCCGACGAGCGCATGATCATCTGCAACGGCAATTATATCAGCATCTTCTGCCTCAACGCCGAGATCGTGCAGCCCGGCATCCGGTTTTTCGACATCCTTCAGCACAGCGTCGACATCGGTGTCGCCTCGCACAGCGCCGAAGAACTCTACGCCATCCGCAAGCCCTACATCGACCGGGCGAAACCCTCGACCTACGAAGAAACGCTGTCGGATGGCCGCATTATCAACATCTCGCACCGGCCGCTGGCTTCGGGTGGCTGGGTGTCGATCTATGAGGACATTACCGAGCAACGGCGTGCCGAGCAGGAGCTGAAGGAGCAGCACCGCCGCTTCGACGCAGCACTGGCCAACATGTCGCAAGGCCTTTTGATGTATGATGCCGACGGCAGGCTGATCGTCCGCAACGAACGTTTCCTGGAACTCTACCACGTGACGCCGGCCGATTTTCCGCTTGGCATGAGCCACCGCGACGCGCTCGAGCAGCTCGCCCGCCTGGGTATCTATGCAGAAATCGATATCGACGGCGAAATCTCGAAAACCGCAGCCTGCCTTCAAGCCGGGGAAATGCGGTCGACCTACCGCCATCTTGCCGATGGCAGGACCCTTTTGGTGGTACGGCAGCCGATGAGTGGCGGCGGCTGGGTCGCAACATTCGACGACGTCACCGAGCGCAGGCGCGTCGAAGAGCGTATGACCCACCTTGCGCATCACGACACCCTGACCAACCTGCCCAATCGCTCGATGTTCCGCGAACGGCTCGACCAGGCCTTGGGCGAGGCCACGGACCTGGCGATATTCTCTCTGGACCTCGACCGCTTCAAGGCCGTCAACGACACCTGGGGGCACCCGGCGGGCGACTGGCTGCTGAAATGCGTGGCCGAGCGGCTGCAACGTTGCCTACGCAACGAAACGGATGTGGTCGCTCGTTTCGGAGGCGACGAGTTCGTCATCATCCAGTTCAATCCCAAAGGTGCTGGCGATGCGGAAAAACTGGCAAAACGCATCGTCGACATCATCGGAAAACCCTTTCGCGACAAAAGCCGCGACATGCATGTCGGCATCAGCGTGGGCATCGCCCTTTCCCCCGATGACGGCAGGGATGCGGACACGCTGCTGAAAAACGCCGACATGGCCCTCTACAGGGCGAAGAGCGAAGGACGCAACGTCTATCGTTTCTTCGAGCCCGGCATGGATGCGATGGTGCGGGCACGACGCGCGCTCGAAACCGATCTGGAGGCAGCGCTGCGACGGCGGGAATTCGAGCTCGATTTCCAACCCATCATGAACATCGCCTCCGGCGAAATCGTCGGCGCCGAAGCCCTGATGCGGTGGCACTCGCCGGCACGCGGCTTGGTGCCGCCAGACGACTTCATTCCGGTCGCCGAAGAGATTGGGCTGATCGTGCCGCTGGGAGAATGGGCGCTGAGGAAAGCCTGCACGGTTGCGGCGGGCTGGCCGCATGGGCTGCGTATCGCGGTCAATGTCTCGGCTGTGCAGATCAAAAGCGGCACCTTTGCCCGCAGCGTCATCTCCGCGCTGGCATTTTCCGGCGTGCCGGCCAATCGGCTTGAACTGGAAATCACCGAAACAGTGCTGATGGACGAGAGCGATACAGTGCTCAAGACGCTCAGGCAGTTGCGCGATCTCGGCGTCCGTATCGCGCTGGACGATTTCGGCATCGGGTATTCGTCGCTCGGCTATCTCCGCCGCTTCCCGGTCGACAAGATCAAGATCGACCGCTCCTTTATCCGCGACATCGACAACCGCGACACGGCCGCGATCGTGCGCACGGTCATCGGGCTCGGTGCGCAGCTTGGAACGACCGTCACCGCCGAAGGCGTCGAAACCGAAGCGCAACTTGAGTTCCTGAGAAAGGAAGGCTGCGTCGAGGCCCAAGGTTACCTGATAGGCATACCGTCGAAGGCGGCGGATTTCGCTCGCTTGCTGGAGTCGCGCGCAGGGATCAGGCAATCAGGCTGAGTGCGACAGGCCGGACGTAAATTGTAATCTAAAATAGAAAAATTAGCACGTAGAGCACAGTCGAAAGGAACGCAGTTATCAACGGGTGAAATACCAAAACTCTAGTTTTTTATTTCCAATTCTGTGAAATGGATCTTTTCCTTCTCCCCAATAAAATTCGTTACTTTCCTTAAGCGGGTTATCCCGACCAAAATCCCAACCTATGCGCGAATAGAAAATAACATCCGAAATCACTACCCTAACATATAGCATCAGGACAGTCGACCAAACTATCAGGTAAATATATCTGAACAAACCGCCCCCCTCATTTGCGCCCGTGAACGGTGCGAGCGGTAAGTCTACCGCCCCGGCCGGTCGAGTCGCTCCAGGAACCACTGCGTCAGCCGCACCCAGACCTCATCTTTTTCGCCGGAATCCTCCCAGCCATGGTCAAGGTTGGGATTGTCATTGACCTCGATGACGAAGACACCGTCTTTGGTCTCCTTGAGGTCGACGCCGTAGAGGCCATCGCCAATGCAGCGCGCCGCCTTCACCGCCGTCTCCACGACATGGGCCGGCGCTTCCTTCAGAGTGAAGGTCTTGATGCCGCCTTGGTCGGGCTTGCCATTGGCCTTGTGGTTGACAATCTGCCAGTGCTTCTTGGCCATCAGATAGTGCACGGCAAACAGCGGCTGGCCGCCGAGCACGCCGACGCGCCAGTCATATTCAGTCGGAATGAATTTCTGTGCGATCAGAAGGTCAGAATCCTCCAGCCATTCGGTGGCAAGCGTCTTCAGCTCCTCGAAGGTGGCGCATTTCTTGACGCCGCGCGAAAACGACGAGTCCGGGATCTTCAGCACCAGCGGGAAACCCAGCGTCTGCGCCGCCACCTCAAGGTCGGACGTGCCGGCGATCATCACCGTCGGCGGCACCGGCACCTTGTTGTAGGTCATCAACTCGTTGAGATAGACCTTGTTGGTGCAGCGGATCATCGACAGCGGATCGTCGATGACCGGCATACCCTCCTGCTGGGCGCGGCGGGCGAAACGGTAGGTATGGTTGGAGATCGAGGTGGTCTCGCGGATGAACAGTGCGTCGTAATTGGCGAGCTTGGCCAGATCCTTCTTGGTAATCGGCTCGATTTCGACGCCCATCTTTTCGGCGATCCTGGCCCAATAGCGCAGCGACGAAATCTCCGACGGCGGCAGTTCCTCATGCGGATCGACCAGCGTGGCGAAGGTGTAGCGCGCCGGCGTGCGGCCCTTGGTGTCGCGCCATTCGCGGTTGGTGTAGGTCTCGAGGCACTGAAGGAAGCGCTTTTCTTCCTCCTCGGTCATCCTGGCCAGCGGATGGAAGCCGATCTTGCGGATCGACGCCCATTCGGCGCTGTCGGTGATGTGGACTTCCAGCGCCGGCGCTCGGAACCAGTCGAACAGAAGCTTGGCGAAGCGATCCCATATCCTCGACGGGCCGATGCCGAAGAAGATGCAGACTTTTTGCGGAAAGGCGCCGCCCAGATCCTTGCGGCATTTGTTCAGCGCCAACTCCAGCTCCGGTAGCGCATGCTCGTAGAGCTTGCGCTCGGACAGGTCGATCATCGTCTCGACCGTCGGGATCACCTTGTGGCCGCGCGAGCCGGCGAGCAGCGAGGCATAGTAGCCGCGGCTCTGGTAGCCGTAATTGTTCGACAGGTTGATGACCTTCGGCCGCTGGCCGCGAAACAGCGCCGGATGCGCAAGATAATCGCGGTTGGTGATGATCTTGTGCGGTGTCGCCACCTGATCGAGATCGTTCTGCCTGCCGGTAAGGATGACCCAGGTCATTGTCTGTCGCGCTTTCCGAGGGTGATGGCGGCACGCAATCCGTCGCGGCCGAACTGCGCCATGTTCATGAAGATGCCGTAAGGCACGGGAATGTTGGCGGCATCAAGGATGGTCTCCTGTCTCTCGTCCTCGACCCAGGGATCGTGGATCAGGATATGGTCGCCGTCGTCGCCGATGGCCAGCACCCAGTGCGGAACCTTCTTGCCGAACATCAGGAAGCCGCTGATCAGGACCAACACCAGTTTTCCTTCTGCGATCGCGGTGCGGATATCGTCGATGGCGAATGGACGGTAATTCACCGGGATGCCGTAACGTTCCGCGCGCCGGCGAAAGTCGACCTGCGCCAGTTCCATGACCCGGCGCTTTTCTTGGCTGCGCACCGACTGCAGGAACAGCGCGCCATGGAAGGATACATATATCTCGGCAGAGAGCCCGCTTTCGTGACCGGCAACGGCGAGACCGAACGGCTCGCAGCCGCCCGGCCCCGACATCATGAAAACAGTGGTCGCCTCGCGCCACAAGCGGATCTCCATGACCGGATCGGGCACGAAGCCGGGATCGAAATTGGCCATCGCCATCATCAGGCAGCATGGGCCGCAGGTGAATTCGCAGGTCTGCTGATAGAACGGCACCTTGGTGGCGACCGGAATGTCGCCACGCAAGGTCTTTTCGTAGCGCAGCGCCGTGGCGCCGTCCTCGTAATAGCCCGGTTCGCGGCCGATCTTGCGGTAGCCGCTCTGCTCATAGATGCGGATGGCTCGGCCGTTGTCCTCGCGCACCTCGAGGCGCAGCATCATGCGGTCGTGCTTGAAGGCGGTCTCTTCCGCCGATGCCAACAGCATGCGGCCAATGCCGAGCCCGCCGAAAAAAGGGCCGATGGCGATGGAATATAGCCGCGCGACGCCGCTGCCTTTGCGGAACAGCACGACCGCATAGCCGGCGACGCGGCCGTCGTTTTCGGCGACCAGCAGCTCGGCGCTTTCGCGTTCGATCAACTGGCGAAAGGAGCGGCGGGAAATGCGGTCGGTCGCAAAAACAGCCTTCTCGATGACGGCGAGGTCATCGACGTCGGACGCGCGGGCCGTGCGAATCTCGGCAGGCATGCGGGCTCGGAAAACCTCGATTGGGTTGTGGAGAAGGCCCTGGTCGAAACGTTGATAACACCAGCCGAAGCGCCAGCATCCGTCAAGCGCTATCGCACCTCGATTCGGGCCGAATTGTGACAGTTTCAGCCCGGCGCATGAGGGCACGTGGCCCTGTAGATCAGTGCAAAGGCTTGAAGAGGATCTCTGTTTTGACCGTGGCGTCAGCTTCGGAAAACAGGCGCGGTTCAGCTGGCCAGCCCGGCCAGAAGCTGGCTGTAGGCGCTCTTCGCCACCGCAGTCATCTGCGCGCGCGGCAGCGAGCCGACGACGGCGCAGCCATAGCCCTTGTCCAGCCAGTAAATCGCCTCGGGGCCGCCTTCTTCCGACCCATAAGTGCCCTTGGCCTTCTCGGCCGATTCAGCCGTGACGAACAGCGAGATGCGCTCGCCCTTCTCGTCTTCATAAAGCAGCATCGCGGCCTTGTTCTCGCCTGCAGGCAGCAGCCGGCCACCGACGAGCTGGAATCCTTCCGCCGCCAGATCCGGTGCGACCAGCTTCAGGCCGACCCTATTGGACAACCAGGTCTGCAGATGATCCTTGTCGCTGGCGGGCACTTCCACCGCATGCCGTTTTTCGGCGGCATAGATGACATGGGCTGCGATCGCCTGCTCTGCGAGTTGGTCCTTGGCCGGGTCTTCCAGACCAAAATGGCCGATGCCTGCGACGTAACCGCCAACACCGCCAATGGCCAGCACCGCGGCTGCGGCGGCCGCAAGCCACCAGCGCGAGCGCGATACTGCCGCCTTGACCGGCGCCTCACCGAACACGACCTTCTGCAACCGCGCCGGCACCGGCTCGTCGAGCACGCCGGCGAAGGCGGCGCGCAGCGCTGCGCGGTCGGCGACATAGCGGGCGCCCCTCGCCTTCATTTCGGGATTGGCATCGAGCCAAGCATCATAAGCCACGTGCTCGTCAACCGGCAACTCGCCGTCGAGGGCCATGTGGATGTCGCGTTCGGAGAAATCGCGCCGGGTCATTTCTCGACGATCCTTATCGCCCGGCGACGCGCGGCGTCATCCAACAGCCCGCGCAACTCATCACGGCCGCGCGCGATGCGCGACATCAGCGTGCCGGCCGGCACGCCGAGGATGTTGGCGGCCTCGGCATAGGAAAAGCCTTCGATGGCGACCATGACGAGTGCTGCGCGCCGGTCGGGGCTGATCGCCTGCAATGCGTCGATAATCTCGCGTGACGCGATGCTCTCCACCTGCTCGGCAGGCGCTGCCTGCGCCTCGCCCGCTTCCAGCGGCAGCATCGCTCCCTCGCCGCGCCGGTTCACCTTACGCATCTGGTCGATGAACAAATGATGCATGATCGTAAACAGCCACCTCCTGGGGCTTTCTCCAGTCTGCCAATTGTCGAGCCGCACAAGCGCCCGTTCGAGACAGTCCTGAACCAGGTCGTCGGCGGAATCGCGGTCGCGCAACAGAGAGCGCGCATAACGGCGCAGACGCGGTATTTCGCCAAGGATTGCTGCCTTCTTTGCGTCCATGACCGCTGGTTCTGAGGTGCCTTGTTCATCCCGATTGAACGCGCCTTCACGGCGCGGCGCAAGTGGCCGGCGCGAAGCGGTCCGCCGCCCCGGTCACCCAAGCAATGCAATAACGCTGGCGCGGACCGGTTTATTCCCGGCCGGGCTAGGCCAACCTGTCAAGGCGCCGCACGCCATGAATGAGAAGCCTGAGATTGAAAACGCATCCTAAAGGATGTATATTCAAAGTCATATATTTGGTATATTCGACTTGGAATATACGTTCGGGGAAATTGATATGTCTCTGTACATCCGCGATAATGAGGTCGACGCCCTGGCTCGTCAGTTACAGTCCGCCATCAAGGCCCCCACGAAGACTGAAGCAGTGCGGATCGCTCTCAAGCGCGAGCTTGAACGAGCGAACTCTGTCCTTCCGCTGAGAGAGCGTATCAAAAAATATCAGGATGCCGCGAGCGCACTTGGTCCCGATGACCCCACCTTCGATATGAAGAAATTCATGGACGAGGCCTGGGGGGAACCCGATGTTTCTTGATGCTTCCGCCATTATTGCGCTGATTTTGAGAGAGGCAGATGCGGATCGTCTGCTGAGAAGGATTGAAACTGCCGAGACGCTTTATTTCTCGCCGAGTTCCGCGTTTGAAGCGATCCTGGGGATAGCCCGCAGAAAATCTGTAGCTGAAAGCGGCGATCAAGCCGCGACACCGCCTGCTTTGATCGATCAATGCCAAACGATTGTCATTGGCTTCCTGGCCGAACTCAAGGCCGTGGAAGTTCCGCTGGATACCGCCATTCGCGAACTCGCAGTCAAAGCCGCCCGCGACTACGGTCGATATGTCGGCCATCCCGCCAAGCTGAACTTCGGCGACTGCTTCAGCTATGCATGTGCCAAGGCCTACCGGGTACCCCTGCTCTACAAGGGCAATGATTTTTTGCAAACCGATCTGGCCTGAATACTATCCGGGCTCGGATTTGGCCGCGCGCGTCAGCAGCCGCTGGTAGAACAGGCCGATACCGATCAGCACCGCGCCGAGGCCGATAAAGGACAGCGCCCTCAGCACGCCTTCGAGCTCCGACATGTCGAAGAGGAAGACTTTCAGCACGGCGACCGAGATCAGCGCGGCCGACGCGACGCGCAGCACCTGCGACTTCAGCCAGACGCCGGCGGTGAGCAGCGCCACGCCGATGATCAGCCACAGTGCGGAATAGGTGTAGGTTTCGAGCTGGCCGAGGCCGCTCCACAGGCCGATGAATTCGCCCTTGAACAGTCGCCTCACCGACAGCGTCGCATAGACGAAGGCAAGCAGTGCCGCCACCAGCGCCAGCATCGCGGCGTACCATTTTGGCCGCTTGTCTCTGCCATAGAGCGCGAGCCCCCCGGCGGCGACGGCCGGCAAGACATAGGCAAGGAACAGCAGGTTGAACACCGGGATCCGGCCGGTTGATTCGTCCGTGAACAGTGGGTTCAGCGCCAGGAAATGCTGGACGACGATGAAGGCGACCGAGACCACGCCCGCGGCAAGCGAACCATAGCGCAGCACCGAGCTTGGCGAGCGCATGTCGATGGCGACCAGGATGGCGCCGGCGCCGATGGCGATCAACGTGTAGATCGCCTGTTCGGCGAGCGTCGCAGCCCCTGTGTCGATGACGCCGCCATGCATGGCATGGCGCACCAGAATGGCAACTGTGAGCAGCGCAAACAGCGCGGCGCCCGCTTCCATGGCGAGGCGCGGCCGGCCATTGGTGGTGCGAGCGAGTTGCCAGGCGGCAAAGCCGAAGGCGAGCGCCGGCACGCCGTATCCCGGCAGCAGCCAGTTGAACACCGGCGTCGTCGACAGGAATTCGGCGCCGACGATTGTCGGATCGAAGGCGACACGGCCGAGCACCGCGATGACCGCGCCAACCGAAATCCAGCCGAGCACCGGATAGGCGCGCCAGCGGGTGGCCAGTGCCGGCAAGATGGCCGCGGCACCCAGAAGGATGGTGGTCCAGCCGGATCCAAAGGCCATGTAGAGCATCAGCAAGGCGGCGACTGCTGCTCCGCCAAGCGCGAACGAGACGGCCGCCCCGCCCTGCAGCGGCGGCTCTTCACCGCGCGCGATCCACTCGCCGCCGACGGCGAAGACCACGACCAGAAGGGCTGCTACCGCCGCGTAGGCAAGATCGCGGTCGAGATTGCCGAAAGTGAACCAGAGCGCCAACAAAATGACCAGCGGTGCGATAACGCCCCATGCCGCCCATGAGGCGGCGCGGATGTGAGCCGATGCTGCAAATCTGCGCGCCGCCCAGAAGCCGGCACCGATGAAGACAAGCCCGAGTGCGATGCCGATCCTGAGCATCAGCGTATCGGATATTGCCGCCGTCAGACCATCGACACCCAGGCCGCCGGAAAGGTCTGAAGCAATCGAGGTTGGCGGAATGATGCCGAGATAGACCAGCACCGTCGCCAGCCCTGCGGCATGCAGAAGCGCCAGCGCCAGCGGCCTATAGAGCGCCACCGCGACCAGGGCTGTGATAAGGGCTGCTCCCGGCAGAGCATCGCTGGCAGCGTATGCCGGGTCGACGAACAGCGCCATCGCCGAAAGGCCGACGAAGAAGCCCGGTGCAATCGACGGCCAGTCGAAGCCCCCGGCGGGTTCAGCTTCGCCACCGCGACGGCCGAGCCAGACGAAGGCAAGCACGGCCAGGGTCACCGCATTGATAAAGAGGATGACAGGCAGGTTAGTGCCCGGCGCATCGGTCATGTAAAGAACGGTCCAGAGGCCGGTGCCGACGAACGCTGCCGCCATCAGCAATTTCCAGTCGCGCAGGCGTGCGATGACGCCGGTGGCGGCCAGCACGATCGCGAGATAGCCGAACAGCGCCCAGGGATTGGGCGCCTGCGAGGCGACCAGCATCGGCGTCACCACCGCGCCGAGCAGGCCGATGCCGGCCAGCGCCTGGCCGTGGATGAGGGCGGCTGCGATGGTCGCCACACCGATGGCGCCGAGTAGCGTGAAAGCAAGCGCCGGCCCGATGAAGCCGTAAACGCCATGCGCGGCATAAACCGTGCCGAACAGGATGAAAGCACCGGCCGCCGTCAGGATCGCCGGAATGTAGGCGCCGGCGACGCCCTGCACCGGCACCCTGAAGCCGGTACGGCGGATGAACTCGCCGACGGCAACCAGCACCAGCCCGAGCATTGCTGCCATGCTCAGCCGCACGCCGGGACCGAAGATACCCGCCTCAATGGTGTAGCGGATCAGGAACAAGCCACCCAGCGCCAGCGCGATGCCGCCGACCCAGACTGCCCAGCGGGTGCCGAGCGCCGTTTCAATGTCGGGATTTTGAGCCGCTTTCGCCGTCGCTGCGGCCGGTTGCGCAGGTGCAGATCCAGACGGCGCCGCTTCGCCCGCAGCCCACGGTCCGGATGCAGTCTCGCCGGCTTCAACCTCTGTGGACGGCTTTCCCTCAGCCTCGCCCGCCGATGGCGGGGCAATTTCGGTCACTGCCGCAACTGCCGCGCCCGCTGGCTTGCTGTCGTTTGCGGCCGGTTCTACCGGCTTGGGCTGCGGCGGGGCCACATGCGCGCCCGAAAGCACGAGGCTGCGCAGCGCACCAAGCTCGCGCTCGATCAGGCCGATGCGGCTCTGCTGGCGCGAGATAATGACGAACAGCGCGATGATCGCGACTAGGCCGATCAGGCTTTCGAACATGGCGGTTCCCCCAAACCAGGCCAGTAATTACTGACAAATGCGGCGGCCAGACGGCCGGCCGGGTCAGCGCGCCGCCAGATTGGCGGCCGGAAAGATCGAGCATGTTTCGGTGCCGAAAGCCAGCAGCTTGCCGTTGGCATCCTTCAGCGTCGCTTCCGAGACCGCTAGGGTGCGGCCCTTGTGCACCACCCTGCCCTCGCACACCACTTCGCCGGTCCTCGGCGTGATCGGCCGTGTCAGGTTCACCTTGAACTCCGCCGTCGTATAGGCCTCGCCCTTGTCGAGCAGCGTTTGCACCGCACAGGCAAGAGCCGAATCCAGCAGCGTCGCGGCCCAGCCGCCATGCACCCCACCCAGCGGGTTGAGATAGCGCTCGTTCGGCATGCCGCGGAACACCGCACGTCCTTCCGACACTTCGGTCAGGTCGAAACTGAGCTGGAAGGAAATCGGCGGCGCCGGGTATTTGTTGTCGATGATGCGCTGGAGCAATTCCAGGCCGGTATACTCGAGAATGTCGCCGTGCGGAATGGTGCCGAGGCCGAGCGGCGAGACCCGGCCGGGATAGAGCTCCACTTCGCTCATCTGGTGATTTCTCCGGCGGCGGGTTCTTCGATCAGGGTCTTGCCGGGCGCGTGGTGCTTGCGCAAGGCGGCGAGGAAGCCGGCGCGGGCGCCGGGAGCCTCTATGCCGCGCGGCTCGTAGACATGGCGGGTAAAAAAGAAGCCGGTCAGTCGGAAGGCGTCCTCGATCGCCGCCGGATCGGCGCGCAGGCCGGAGCCGCGCTGCAGGAAGGCGGGGAGCACCAGCATCTTATCGCGCCATGGCGCGCCTGCCGCGCGCGACACGGCACGCCCGGATTTCGGCGAGACATAGGCAAGGTTCTGCCTGGTGCCGGTCGCGGCACACTGGCTGAGATCGAGGCCGAAACCGAGCTCGTCGAGAACCAGCAGCTCGAAGCGCGCCACCAGCTCGCCGGCGACATCCGCATCGTCGAGGTGGGCGATCATCACGGCCAGCGTCTCGTAGAGGCCGCCATGGGCGTCGCGCTCGGGCAATAGGCGCAGATGCGCGGCCATGGTCTGCAGCCCATAGATGGCGACGGCGCTGTCGATGAGACGGGCGGCATTCATCTCGATGGCCTCGGCCTGGAAGGTGCCGAGATGCTCGTCAAGCCGCGCCCGCCACAAAAGGTCGACACGGTTGCCGGGCTGCAGAACGGGCTGTTGCTTGCGCGAGCGGCCACCGCGCACGAGGCCGAGGTGGCGGCCATGCGCACGCGTCATGACCTCAAGAATGGCACTGGTTTCGCCATGCTTGCGGGTGCCGAGAATGATTCCCTCGTCGCGCCATTCCATGAACGGAGCTTGTCACCGCTTCGGTGGCGAAATCAAGATTAGGCTTTCAGCCGTCCGCGCGCTGGTGGTCGGCAAGCACTTCATCGATCACGCGTCGCGACTTTTCAACCTCGACTGGATTGATGTCTATATGTCCAGCGACCGTGATCAGCGCTTTCCATAGCGCCCAACCACGGCCTCGCGCCCAGGTTGCCTCATCGGCCTGAAGACCCGCGCGAAACACCTCTCGGCTTTTCCCTTCGAAGAGTGTCCACGCAATCGCCAAATCGCACGAGGGATCGCCCACGCCGGAAGTCCCGAAGTCGATCACGGCGCTCAAGCTGCCTTGCCTGACCAACAGGTTTCCCCAACTGACGTCACCGTGGAACCAGACGGGCGCGCCGTGCCAAGTCGCGGCAAGCGCCGCTTCCCACACCGTGCTCGCGGCACGTATGTCAATCTTGCCGCCGAGGGCTGCAATGGCTTGCCGGGTTTCACCGTCATAGACGCTCAGTGGTCCGCCTCGAAAAAAGTTGTGCTGCCCTGGCGCCGGTCCGCCGGCGGGATCGATCCGTTGCAGGGCGACCAGGAACTGGGCCAGGCTGGCCGCGAATTGCGGCCTTCGATCCAGCGGTAGACGGACCAATGCCAGGGATAGTTGTCGGCCGGGGTTCCCATCGCCAGGGGAACCGGGATAGGCAGCGGCAGAAGAGGCGCAAGCCGTGGCAACCAGCGATGTTCCTTTTCCACTTGCAAGGAATAGGCCGCCGCGCTCGGCAGCCTCACGAGCATATCGTCTCCGAGATGAAAGGTCCTGTTGTCCCATCCGCCTGATGCAACCGGCCTGACGGCAAGATCCTTCCAGCGGGGAAATTGGGTGGCGACCAGCCGGCTCACCAGAGCTGTGTCGATAGTGACTTCTTGCTTGAGCATGATCTTTTTCGAAAACCGGTTCCCACTTTTCGGGAACATGCTCTAATGCGGAAACTCCAGCCCCATTTCGCGGTAGCGCTCGGGGTCGTCGCCCCAGTTCTCGCGCACCTTGACGAACAGGAAAAGGTGCACCTTCTGTTCGAGGATACCTGATATCTCCATGCGTGCCGCCTGGCCGATGGCACGGATCGTCTCGCCCTTGTGGCCGAGGACGATCTTCTTCTGGCTGTCACGCTCGACATAGATGGTCTGGTCGATGCGCACCGAGCCGTCCTTCTTCTCTTCCCATTTCTCGGTTTCGATGTGGGAAGAATAGGGCAGTTCCTGATGCAGCCTGAGATAGAGCTTTTCGCGGGTGATCTCGGCCGCCAGCTGTCGCATCGGCAGATCGGAGATCTGGTCTTCCGGGTAATACCAGGGGCCGGCAGGCAGGGTTTCCGAGAGATAGTCGAGCAGGTCCTTGCAGCCCGACCCAGTTAGCGCCGAGACCATGAAGGTGCGCTTGAAGGGCACCTTTTCGTTGGCTGCCGCGGACAGGGCCAGCAGCGCCTCGGGCTTGACCCGGTCGACCTTGTTGAGGATCAGCACCATCGGCTGGCGGACATCCTTCAGCCGTTCGAGGATGGCGTCGGCGTCGCCCCTGATGCCGCGCTCGGCGTCGATCAGCAACAGCACGATATCGGCGTCCTTGGCGCCGCCCCAGGCGGTCGTCACCATTGCCGTGTCCAATCGCCGCTTCGGCTTGAAAATGCCCGGCGTGTCGACGAAAACTATCTGTGCGTTGTTGTGGATGGCGATGCCGCGCACGATGGCGCGCGTCGTCTGCACCTTGTGGGTGACGATCGACACCTTGGCGCCGACCAGCTGGTTGACCAGCGTCGATTTTCCCGCATTGGGCGCGCCGATCAGCGCGACGAAGCCGGAGTGTGTGACGGCGGCTTCTGTTGCCGGCGGGACGTCGTCGGTGGCGGTCATGCCGCGCTCCCCTTATTTAGCCAGATGCCTTCGCGCAACAGCAGTGCGGTGGCGGCGGCCTGCTCGGCCTCGCGCTTGGAGCGCCCACTGCCGGTCGCCGGCGGATAGGCGCCGACCTTGACGCTGATGGTGAACAGCGGATCGTGGTCCGGTCCCTCGCGGCTGTCAATTATGTAGACCGGCACGGCGCCTGCCGCCTGATGCGCCCATTCCTGCAGTTCGGTCTTGGCATCGCGGCGGGCGGCACCTATGGCCTGCGAGCGCGGCCGCCAGTATTTGTGGATGAAGGCGCTGGCTGCCTCCAGCCCGCCGTCGAGATAGAGCACGGCGATCAGCGATTCCAGCGCATCGGCGCGTAGATTGACGCGCTTGCGTCCGTCGAGGCCGCGCACGTCCGAGCCGGCACGGATCAGCTCCGGCAGGCCGATCTCCTCGGCGATCTCCGCCAGCGCCTCGGCATTGACCAGCGCATTGAGCCTGAGCGAAAGCTCACCCTCGGCAGCGTCCGGATACGCCGCCAGCAGCATGTCGGCGACGACCAGGCCGAGGACGCGGTCACCCAGGAATTCGAAACGCTCATAGTCGATGCCGGCATGGCTGCTGCGGGCGCTGGCATGGGTCAGCGCACGCTGCAAGCGCTGGTGGTCGGCAAAGGCGTGGCCTGTGCGCTCCATGAGCGCTTTGGCGAGCGCGTCCGCGGTCAACCGTTTTGTCGCGGCCATGATCCTAATTGACGAAATGGAGCAGGCGCGACGCGCGCATCAGCGACGGCCATTTCCAGATTTCGAGCGGGCTGGCGCTGCCACCGATCGAGAAGAAGATGAGGTTGGCGCGGCCGACCAGGTTCTCGTCGGGCACAAAACCGACGGTGAAGCGGCTGTCCGAGGAATTGTCCCTGTTGTCGCCCATCATAAAATAGTGGCCGGGCGGCACGTCGAATTCGCGGGTGTTGTCGCCGATCGAGTTCGGCGTCAGGTCGAGCGTGTCATAGCTGACGCCGTTCGGCAAAGTCTCACGATAGACGTCGACCGGCCCGCTCTCCTCGGTGATGTCGCGATTGTCGATCTGCCCGACCTTCTGGCGCGGCACGCCGACGCCGTTGATGAAGAGCTGGCCATCCCTGACCTGGATCTTGTCCCCCGGCAGGCCAATGACGCGCTTGATGTAGTCGACGGAGGGGTCCGGCGGGAACTTGAACACCGCCACGTCGCCGCGCTTCGGCTCGGCGCCCCAGATGCGGCCCGAAAAGAGATCCGGCCCGAACGGCAGCGAATAGCGGGAAAAGCCATAGGACCATTTGGTGACGAAGAGATAGTCGCCTTCGAGCAAGGTCGGCCGCATCGATCCGGACGGAATCGAAAATGGCTGAAAAAGGAGCGTGCGGATGACCAGAGCGAGCAAAAGCGCCTGGACGATGACGCTGACGGTTTCGCCAAGCCCGCCGGATTTCTTCTGGGATTTTTCAGCCACGCTCATGTCGTCCTCGATTATGCGTTGGTTGGTATAGAGTCTCGGCGCGCGCTGGGCAACGTCATGCCGGTGGTCAGATGCAATCAATATGGCGCTTCTTCGACGGGCAACGCCTCGATGATCACAAAGGCTTGAGCAAGCGGAAAGTCGTCGGTGATGGTGAGGTGGATTGCCGCTCTGTGCCCTTCAGGCAGGATTTTGTCCAGTTGCGCCGCCGCCCCGCCAGTCAACGCTATGGTCGGCTTGCCGCTGGCGAGATTGACGACGCCCATGTCGCGCCAGAACACCCCTTGCGCCATACCGGTGCCCAGCGCCTTGGCGCAGGCTTCCTTGGCGGCGAAGCGCTTGGCATAGGAGGCGGCGCGGGCGCCGCGATTTTCGGAGCGGGCCTGTTCGACCTCGGTGTAGATGCGCTGGATAAAGCGCTGGCCATGACGCTCCAGCGATTTTTCGATGCGTCTAATATCGATCAGGTCGCTGCCGATGCCAATGATCATTCGGCCGGAACTTCCCGTCCGGCCGTTCCAGCTCTGTCCGCCAGGCGCAAGCGCCGCTGTTCGCGGAAGGTGGCCATGCCCCAGCGCGTGATGCCGTAGAACAAGAGGCCGAAGATCAGGCCAAGCGGCACGGCGCCGACGGTCATCGGTTTCAGCACCGGTCCCCACAATTGCGAAAACGAAAGATTGTGCAGCATCTCGCCGAGATGCGCGGGCGGCCCATGCGCCGGCAGGCGCTCGTGCAGGACCAGCTTGCCGGTCTCCCAGGACGCGCCCCACAGCAGCGGGAAGGTCAGCGGATTGCCGACAGCCGTGCCGAGCGCTGCCGCGACCAGATTCCCGGCGATCAGCCAAGAGACGGCGAAGGCGATGATGAAGTGAAAGCCGAGCGGAAAGAACGATGCGAACACGCCCGCCGCGACACCGGCGGCCACGGCGTGCGGGGTAGCCTTCAGCCGCAGGATGCGCTTGGAAAAATACCGCAGCGAACGCGAGAAAGAGCGGCGTGGCCACAGATAGGTACGCATCCGCTCGAGAAAACCATCAGGCTTGCGGCGTCGAAAAAGCACTCTGTTCCTGTTCCTGATATCCAAAGCTGCCGCTCTGACCATCCCGGGCCGGGCGTGACAGCCACATCTTGCGCTTTGCGGCCGTCGAAAGGCAACAACGACCTTGATATAGCGATACGCCGGCCGCAGAACAACCGGAGCTCGTCGGGCGCCCGCTTGCAGCGACCTTGCGGCGCCGGCGTTTCGCCGTTTCGAACACAGTACAATCGCGGCGGATTTGAGGAGGCGAGTTCGGCGCGGAGATCAGCAGCAACCCGCAAGCTATCTACAGCCCATAGTCGCTGACCTCGACGAGGTTGCCGTCCGGGTCGCGGAAATAGACCGACATCATCGGGCCGCGAGCGCCGATCCGCTCGACCGGCCCGACTTCAATGGCAATGCCATTGGCCTGCAGACTGGCGCAGATCTCGGAGAGCGGGCGGGCGGCGACCAAGCAGAAATCCGCCGAGCCCGGAGTCGGCGCCTTGGCCTTCGGCTCGAATGTGCGGCCTGCCTCATGCACGTTGATCTTCTGCGTTCCGAAAAGCAGTGCCGTCGGCAGGTTCGGTGTGTCGAGACGCCTGAACCCGAGCACGCGCTGATAAAAGGCGCAGGTGTCATCGACGGAGCGAACCGTCAGCACGAAATGATCGATGCCGGCGATCACGGCAGCGCCTCCGTTATATGTTGCGGCTGCCCGGCTTGATCGCCGGAATGGCGGCGAGCTCGGGCGGCAGGCTGTCGGCTGGATAGGCCGGAACCTCATATTCGGCGAGCGCAATCAACGGCACGCCGACATCGGTCTTGCCGGCCGAGCGGTCGATGATGCAGGCGGCGGCAACGACCTCGGCGCCAAGCGCGCGCAGGCAATCGATGGTCTCGCGGATCGACAGTCCGGTGGTGACGATGTCCTCGACGATGACGACGCGCGAACCGTTGGCGATCTCGAAGCGGCGGAGCCTGAACTGGCCCCCTTCCCGCTCGACCCAGATCGCCGGTGCGCCAAGATGGCGCGAAGTCTCGTAGGCCGGGATCAGCCCGCCGATCGCCGGGCCGACGACATAGTCGATCTTGCCGGACACAGCTGCGCGGATCTTTTCGGCCAGCGCCTTGCACAGGCGCTCGGTCTTGTCGGCATGCATGAAGACCCGTGCCTTCTGCAGGAAGACCGGGCTTCGCAAACCCGACGTCAGGATGAAATGCCCTTCTAAAACGGCACCGGCTTCACGGAAAATGCCCAGCACTTCGTCGGTGTTCATCTCTGCCCTGTCTCCAACACGCTTGTCTCCAGCACGCTAGTGATTTTTAGCCGTTCACGCGCCTTGCATCGCTGACGCTCGAATTGTCCTTGAGCTGCGACAGCAGCCGGTTCAGGTGCTTCAGATCCCAGACTTCGAGATCAATCAGCATTTCAGTGAAATCAGGCGCGGTGCGCACCATCGACAATGTATGGATGTTGGCATCGTTGGATGCAACGACCTGCGCGATGTCGGCCAGCGAGCCCGGCGCGTTGATGGCGGTGACCGAGACTCGCGCCGGAAACCGCTCCTTGGTGCGCTCGTCTATGTCCCAGCGCACGTCGATCCATCGTTCGGGCTGGTCGTCGAAAGCCTGCAGCGCCGGCGACTGGATCGGATAGATCGTGATGCCGGTTCCCGGCTGCACGATGCCGACGATGCGGTCGCCGGGCACAGCACCTTCCGGCGCGAAGCGCACCGGCAGGTCGCCGCGCACGCCACGGATCGGCACGGCGCCGTCCCTTGGCTGGTCCTTATCCTTGCGTGCCGCGCGTCCCGGAATCTGGAACAGCATTCCGGCGGCGTTGCGGATCTTCGACCAGCCCTCCTCGCGCTGCTTGGGCGCGGCCAGCGTGACGCGCTCGTCCTTGTAGTCGGGAAACACCGCTTTCATGACATCGGTGGAAGCAAGTTCGCCGCGGCCGACCGAAGCCAGCACATCCTCGATGTCCTTGCGCGCCAGCCGATGCAGCACCGACTTCAGGCTCTCCTTGGTAAAGGTCTTCCCGGACCGCTCGAAGGCGCGTTCCAGTATGCGGATGCCGAGACCCGAATACTGCTTGCGGATGGCATTCTTGGTGGCGCGGCGGATCGCCGAGCGCGCCTTGCCGGTGACGACGACCGATTCCCACGCCGCCGGCGGCACCTGCGCCTTGGAGCGGATGATCTCGACTTCATCGCCATTCTTCAGCTCGGTCATCAGCGGCATGATGCGGCCATTGACCTTGGCGCCAACGCAGGTGTCGCCGACATCGGTGTGCACGGCGTAGGCGAAATCGATCGGCGTGGCGCCGCGCGGCAGCGCGATCAGCATGCCCTTGGGCGTGAAGCAGAAAACCTGGTCCTGGAACAGCTCCAGCTTGGTGTTTTCGAGGAAGTCTTCGGGATTGTCGCCCTCGGCAAGCTGCTCGATGGTGCGCCGCAGCCAGGCATAGGCGTTGGTCTCCTTCGAGATCGCATGGGCGGTGCCGTTCACCTTGCCGCCGCTGTCCTTGTAGATCGAATGTGCGGCAACGCCATATTCGGCGATCTTGTTCATCTGGTAGGTGCGGATCTGCAGTTCGACACGCTGGCGCGACGGTCCGACGATTGTGGTGTGAATTGAACGGTAGTCGTTCTGCTTCGGCGTCGAGATGTAGTCCTTGAAGCGGCCGGGCACCATCGACCATGTCGTGTGAATAGCGCCGAGCGCCCGGTAGCAGTCCTCGACGGTATCGACGACGACGCGAAAGCCGAAAATGTCGGACAGCTGCTCGAAGGACAGCGCCTTGGCCTCCATCTTGCGGAACACCGACCACGGCTTCTTCTGGCGACTCTTGACCTCGGCCTTGATGGCATATTTCTCGAACAGCGTGGACAGCGCCTTCTCGATCTCGGACAGCACATCCTTGTTGCGCTCGAAGATCTCGGCGAGCCGCGCGGTGACAGCGCGGTAGGCTTCCGGATTGATGAAGCGGAAGGCGATCTCCTCGAGCTCCTCGCGCATGCCTTGCATGCCCATGCGCCCGGCCAGCGGCGCATAGATATCCATCGTTTCCTCGGCGATGCGCAGGCGCTTGGCTTCAGGCACATGGTCGAGCGTGCGCATGTTGTGCAAGCGGTCGGCAAGCTTGACCAGCAGCACGCGAACGTCTTCCGAGATCGCCAGCAAGAGCTTACGCAGGTTTTCCGCCTGCTCGGCCTTCTTGGAGACGAGGTCGAGTTTCTTCAGCTTGGTCAGGCCTTCGACCAGCTTGCCCATTTCCGGACCGAACAGCTCGTCGATCTCGGCCCTGGTCGCCGTGGTGTCCTCGATCGTGTCGTGCAGCAGGGCAACCGCGATGGTCGCCTCATCCATGTGCATTTCGGTGAGGATGGCGGCGACTTCGAGCGGATGCGAGAAATAAGGGTCGCCGGAGGCACGCTTCTGGTGGCCATGCTTCTGCATGGCGTAGACATAGGCCTTGTTGAGCAGCGCCTCGTTGACGTCAGGCTTGTAGCGCTGGACGCGCTCGACAAGCTCATACTGACGCATCATGGGCGGGATCTCGCAGTGCTGAAATGAATCATGCGCCGCACTGGCGTACGGCGCATGTCATAGATAACCACGAAACCGCCGACGCGAAAGTGTCGGCAGTCGTTGCGACGATTAATAATCGTCGCTTTTTTCCGGCGGTACCAGACCTTCGATGCCGGCCAGGAGGTCTTCCTCGGTCATGCGGTCGAAGGTGATGTTGTCCTCGGTGTCGTCGGCATCGGTAGCCACAGCGGCGGCACCGGTCTGGTCGGCGATCGCCTCGCCATCGGCTTCCGGCTCATCGACCTCGACATGCTTCTGCAGCGAGTGGATCAGGTCTTCCTTGAGATCGTCGGGCGACAGCGTCTCTTCGGCGATCTCGCGCAGCGCGATGACCGGATTCTTGTCGTTGTCGCGAGGAACGGTGATCTGCGCGCCCTGGCTGATCTGACGGGCACGGTGGCCGGCCAGGAGCACGAGCTCGAAGCGGTTGTCGACCTTGTCGATGCAATCTTCAACGGTTACGCGGGCCATGAGCTGCCCCTTTCATGCCTGGATTTAATGGAAAACAGGCGCGGTCCATAACCTGAACGCCGCCAAAATACAAGCTTTTTGGCAATATCAGTCCGGGGCCAAGTCCGGGGCCGGCCAAGGCGAGGTCTGGCCGCACGCAGCCTGCGACGATACGGCACCGATCACAATTGCTTGCTATGCAGCATCATACCCTTGGATTGCCGTAAAACCGGCGTTATCTCGAATGACGAAGGTCAGCCGGTTATTTTCAAGCCGACCGATAGTCACGCGCATTTAGACGGCCGCTTATTTTCGAAAAGGAATATTTTCCATGTTCGACCCTCGTGAAAAAATCGCTCTTTTCATCGACGGTGCCAATCTTTACGCCACGTCGCGCGCGCTCGGCTTCGACATCGACTACCGCAAGCTTTTGTCGAGCTTCCAGAAGCGCGGCTACCTGCTGCGTGCTTACTACTACACCGCGCTGGTCGAGGATCAGGAATATTCCTCGATCCGGCCGCTGATCGACTGGCTCGACTATAACGGCTTCAAGGTGGTGACCAAGCCGGCCAAGGAGTTCACCGACTCGACCGGCCGCCGCAAGATCAAGGGCAATATGGACATCGAGCTGACGGTCGATGCGCTGGAACTTGCCGATGTCGTCGACCACTATGTCATCTTTTCCGGCGACGGCGATTTCCGCACGCTGGTCGAGGCGCTGCAGCGGCGCGGGCGCAAGGTCTCGATCGTCTCCACCATGGCTTCACAGCCGCCGATGATTTCCGACGATCTGCGCCGCCAGGCGGACCATTTCATCGACCTGATGACGCTGAAGAGCGAGGTCGGCCGCGATCCGTCCGAGCGGCCGGTGCGCCGGCCCGAGCCGGCCGAAGTCGACGAGGACGACTATTGACGGCGGCGGTCTTGACCGCTCCCTTGGTCGCATCCCCCGAGCCTGATCGCGACTGCCCGCTCTGCCCGCGGCTGCATGATTTTATCGCGCAATGGCGGCAGCGCGAGCCGTCCTGGTTCAATGCGCCGGTGCCGACCTTCCTGCCGCCCGAGGGCGAGGATGCCGTTAAACTGTTGATCGTCGGGCTGGCGCCAGGCCTGCGTGGGGCGAACAGGACGGGGCGTCCCTTCACCGGCGACTACGCCGGCGACCTGCTCTACAACACGCTGATCGCGCACGGCTTTGCGCGCGGCCAATTCAAGGCGCGGCCCGATGACGGGCTGGAGCTTGTCGGCACGGCGATCACCAATGCGGTGCGCTGCGTGCCACCGGACAACAAGCCGGTCGGCGCCGAGATTGCCACCTGCCGGACGTTCCTGGTGCCGACTATCGCGCGGTTTAAAAACCTGCGCGCCGTGCTGGCGCTGGGCTCGATCGCTCACCAGTCGACCGTGCGGGCGCTGGGTGGGCGTGTTGCCGCTTATCCCTTCCGCCACGGCGGACAGCAGCAACCCAATGGCGTCACGCTGTTCTCCAGCTATCATTGCTCGCGCTACAACACCAACACCGGCGTGCTGACGGAAACGATGTTCGTCAACGTGTTCAGGGATATAGCCGCGTTTCTGGAGAGATAGATTCGGGCGGTGGCGCAAACAGCTCGGCCAATTTCTCCTGCCCGCCCTGAAGGACATTCAGATCGACATCGCCACTGATGCCGTCGACGCGACCCCTGTCGTGGTACTGCCAATAGATCCAGTCGTCATGACCTGGCCACAGCGCCAGCGAACGAACCCAGTGCGGGCGGCCGACGATCTGACCGGCATAGACCCGCGCAGCCTCGTCGGTCACATAGAGGATCGCTGTCTTGCCGAAAGCTGCCTCGACAGGGCGCAGGAAAGCCGAGAGTTCGACATTCAATTCTTCGGGCGATGGCCGCCGCGGACAATTGCCGACAAATTCTATGTCCACCACCGGCGGCAGCAGCGATTGATCGCGCGGCACGACGGAGATGAAATTGCGCGCCTGATCGGCGCCAGGCCTGCAGAAGGTGAAGAAATGGTAGGCACCGACCGCCAGCCCGGCCGCACGCGCCTCACGCAGATTGGCGGCGAAGGCGTCGTCGACATGGTCGCCGCCCTCGGTCGCCTTGATGACGGCGAAGGCGACATCGTCGGCGGCAACACGGCGCCAGTCGATCTGCCGCTGATGATGGGAAACGTCGATACCTCTGACCGGATATTTGCTTCGGTCCGGAGAAAACGTCTGGAAGTAGAAATAGCCGACGGCCGCGACGACGCACACGAGGATCAGGCTGGCCGCACCCCAAAGAACGATCCGGTTCTTCAAAAGAGTGGTTCCCAGCCTACCCACGCTCCTTCAGCAACCGGCCTTTCTCGCGCGACCAGTCGCGCTGCTTTTCGGTCTCGCGCTTGTCGTGCAGTTTCTTGCCGCGACCAACGGCGAGCAGCACTTTGGCCCGGCCCTGGTCGTTGAAGTAGATTTTTAGCGGCACCAGCGTCATGCCCTCGCGATCAACGCTCTGCGACAGCTTGGCCATCTCGCGTTTGTTGAGCAGCAGCTTGCGGCGCCGGCGTGGCTCGTGGTTGAAGCGGTTGGCCTGCAGATATTCTGGCAAATAGGAGTTGATCAGCCAGATCTCACCGCCCTCGACCGAGGCGTAACTGTCCTGGATGTTGGCCTGGCCCTGGCGCAGCGACTTCACCTCGGTGCCGGTCAGCACCAGACCGGCCTCGATCGTGTCGAGCACCTCATAGGAAAACCGCGCCTTGCGGTTTTCCGCAACGGTCTTGTTGTTGGGATCGGCTTTTCTGACTTGATTCATGACGTCTAGAGTCCGTTTCGAAACTCGCTCCTGCGAGTCAGATGATGGTGGCACCGAGAACCGGAGCGGAGCGTACATATAGTACGTGAGCACCGGAAGCGCAGGTGACGCCTTCAGATGGCCGCAGGAGTAGAGTTTCCAAACGGGCTCGCTAGTTAATCAAGCCGGCGTGCTTCATGGCCGCATCGATCTTTTCGGCGGTCGACTGCTCGACGGTCACCAGCGGCGAGCGCAGCACGTTCTCGACCTTGCCAAGCTTCGACAGTGCATATTTCGCGCCGGACACGCCCGGTTCAATGAAGATCGCCTTGTGCAGCGGCAGCAGGCGGTCCTGCAAATCCAGCGCCTTGGCGCTGTCGCCGGAAAGCGTCGCCTCCTGGAATTCGGCGCACAGCCTAGGTGCGACATTCGACGTCACTGAGATGCAGCCGACGCCGCCATGGGCGTTGAAGCCGAGCGCCGAGGCATCCTCGCCCGAAAGCTGGATGAAATCCTTGCCACAGGTCGCGCGCTGCTCGGAAACCCGCTCGACCTTGCCGGTGGCGTCCTTGACGCCGACGATATTCTTGAAGTCGTGAGCCAACCGGCCCATCGTCTCAGGCATCATGTCGATCACCGAGCGCGGCGGGATGTTGTAGATGATGATCGGCAGACTGGTCGCCCTGGCGACGGCGGCGAAATGTTCATAGAGGCCGCGCTGCGTCGGCCTGTTGTAATAAGGCGTGACGACCAGTGCCGCGTCGGCGCCAGCCTTCTCGGCATATTGCACCAGGCCCACCGCCTCCTCGGTGTTGTTGGAGCCGGCGCCGGCGACGACCGGAGCGCGGCCCTTGGCCACCTCGATGCACACCTTGACGACGTGGCGGTGCTCATCATGCGATAGGGTCGGCGACTCGCCTGTCGTGCCGACCGGAACCAAACCGGTCGTGCCTTCGGCGATCTGCCAGGCAACGAGGGCGCGAAAGGCTTTCTCGTCGAAACGGCCGCTCTTTTCGAACGGTGTCACGAGCGCGGTAAGCGAGCCTCTCAGCATGTCGTCCAACTCCTTGGGACTTCTCGGGTTTTGACTTCTCGGGTTTGTCGTGCGCGCCTTCTAGCCGAAAGCGAAGCGGCGCACCATAGTCTCGACACCGTTGCGCGGCAAGCATGGCAGTAGTGCCAGCAAGCGCAATTTGAACGACCTTGTTAGCGCTTTGTTTACGGCCTCTTCATAGCAGCCAACTAGGCTTCAGTTGATCTGTGCCTGTTGGTAATGTGTAGACAGGAAATGATGAAGACCATGCCGACCAGGCAGCCTCATTTTTTTGCGCTGCTTGGCGCAATCCTCCTGCTGATGCCGAGCGGCGTGGCCGCCGGCAAGATCGATGTGCAGGTCACGTCGGCCATTCCGATGCCCCACCTGCAGGGTACGGGCCTGCAGGATACGAGATCCCCATCCGCCAGCGTCGCCAGGCTGAAGAGCGGCCTTGACGCGCTGGCGGCAAACGACGTTGCCGGAGCGCGTCAAGTGCGCGAGGCTCTGCCGGTCAAGTCGCTCGACCGGCACATCCTTGCCTGGGCGATCGCGCTCTATGGCGGCGACAAGGTGCCAAGCGGCGACATCGCCGATGCTGCGAAGATGTTGCCGAACTGGCCGGGCATGATCGCCTTGCGCAAGAACAGCGAGCGCGCGCTCTATCGCGAGAACCCCGCGCCTGAGATCGTGGTGCAGGCATTCGGCGGCAGCCAGCCGCAAACAGTCGAGGGCGTGGTGATCCTCGCCCGCTCGTATGTGTCGCGGGGCGACGTCAAGGCGGCGCGCTCGGTGCTGTCGCCTTTCTGGCGCACCGAGAAACTGGAAGCCAAGGACGAAGCTGACATCATCCAGGAATTCGGCAAGCTGATCCCCGCAGCCGACCACCGCTTCCGCATGGAGCGCATGTTCTATGCCGACCGGGTCAATTCCGCGCTGCGCGTCGCCGGCTTTGCCGGCGCCCAGCAACTGGCCGACGCCTGGGCGGCGGCGGCCAGGGGCGACAAGAAAGCGGCCAAACTGCTGAAGGCCGTGCCCGCCGCGCAGCGTTCGGCCGGCTATTTCTTTGCGCAAGCCCAATATCTGCGCAAGCAAGACAAGCTTTCCGACGCCGTCGCGGTGATGATGAAGGCGCCGAGCGACCGCAGCGCGCTGGTCGACCCGGATGCCTGGTGGGCCGAGCGTCGAGTATTGTCGCGCGAACTGGTCGACCAGGGCGACATGAAGACCGCCTACAGGATCGTCGCAGCACATGCCGCCGAAAGTGCCGCCAATGCGGCGGATGCGGAGTTCCATGCCGGCTGGTACGCGCTGCGCGGCCTCAACGACCCCAATACCGCTGCCAAGCATTTCGCGCGCATCGCCGATCTCACTCAGGGGCCGATATCGCTGTCGCGCGCCTATTATTGGCTCGGCCGTGCAGCCGAAGTCGGTGGTCCCGGCAATGCGAAGGATCATTTCACCCGTGCCGCCGCCTATGGCACGACGTTCTACGGCCAGCTCGCCGGCGAGCGCGTCGGCCGGCGGGTGCTCAACATCGCCTATCCCTCGCCTGATACCACCGACCGCCGCAATTTCGCCGGCCGCGAAGCTGTCAGCGCCATCAAACGGCTGCAGGAGGCGGGCTATGAGCGCTATGCCGACACGCTTTACCGCGACCTCGCCGGGCAGTTAAGCAGTCCCGGAGAGCTGGCGCTGCTGGCCATGATGGCGGAAAAGCAGGGCAATCATTTCCTGGCACTGAAAGTCGGCAAGATCGCCGGCGCGAGCGGCATCGATGTCGGCGCGCTGTCGCATCCGCTCGGCGTCATTCCCGACACCGCCAACATTTCCGGCTCGGGCAAGGCGCTGGCCTATGCGATCGCCCGCCAGGAAAGCGAGTTCAACATCGGCGCCGTCTCCAGCGCCGGCGCGCGCGGGCTGCTGCAGCTGATGCCGGGGACCGCCAAGCAATTGGCAAAGAAGGCCGGAATGATTTTCTCGCAAGCGCGGCTGACCACCGACGCCGGCTATAATGCGACGCTTGGCGCCGCCTTCCTCGGCGAGCAGCTCGGCCGCTTCGACGGCTCCTACGTGCTGACCTTTGCCGGCTACAATGCCGGCCCCAACCGCGCCGCCCAGTGGGTGGCGAAATACGGCGACCCACGCGGCAAGGACATCGACGCTATCGTCGACTGGATCGAACGGATTCCCTACACGGAAACAAGAAGTTACGTCCAGCGCGTGATGGAGAATTACGAAGTCTACAAGATGCGTATTTCGGGTAAGTACGACATCGTGGGCGATCTGGTGAACGGGCGGGGTTGAACCGTCTAGCGTTCGAGCGAAGCACCCCCCTCTACCCTGCCGGGCATCTCCCCCTCAAGGGGGGAGATTAGCAGTTTCGCCGACGGCGCCTTTTCTTCCGCGTTGGAGATTGGCGAAAACCGAAGTGACATCCAATCTCCCCCCGTGAGGGGGAGATGTCCGGCAGGACAGAGGGGGGCGCTGTCCCGCCGACGGCTAAGTCGATTTGACCGTACCCGCCCTCGCCTGTAGCAGTCGGGACGATCCAGCAACGGCGAGGAATCAGTCCAAATGTCGAGCGGTTTTTCCGACTTCTTCTACGCCTCGCCGGACGGGCTGCAACTCCACGCCCGTATCTACGGCGAAGCGAACTCCGCCCATTGGCCGGTCGTCTGCCTGCCCGGCCTGACCCGCAATAGCCGCGACTTTCATGAGTTGGCACTGCACCTGTCGCGACGAGCGAAAAATCCGCGCAAAATCGTCGCCTTCGATTATCGCGGGCGCGGGCAGTCCGCCTACGACCCCGATATCGGCCACTACAATGTCGGCGTCGAGGCCGGTGATATTCTCGCCGGGCTGGCGGCGCTTGATATCGAGGAGGCGGGCTTCATCGGCACGTCACGCGGCGGGCTGATCATCCATGTGCTCGGCGCGATGCGGCCGGCCGTCCTGAGGGCCATCGTTCTCAATGACATCGGCCCGGTGGTCGAGGCCGGCGGCCTCGCCCATATCCGCTCCTATCTCGAGCGCGCGCCAAAGCCGAAAACCCATGCCGAGGCGGTCGGCGCCCTGCGCGGCGCGCACGGCAGCGACTTTCCAGCCCTGACTGAGGTGGATTGGGACCGGATGGTATCGGCCCTTTACCGAGAGACGGATGACGGGCTGGTGCCGGATTTCGACGCGAAGCTGGTCGACACGCTGGCGAGTCTCGACCTCACCCAGCCGTTGCCGGCACTATGGCCGCAGTTCGAGGCACTGACGGCCATGCCGATGCTCACTATCCGCGGCGCCAATTCGAAGCTGCTGTCCACTGAGACGCTCGAACAGATGCGAAAGCGTCACCCTTGTTTCGAGACGATCACGGTCGAGGGCCAGGGCCATGCGCCTTTTCTCGAGACCGGCGGCCTGCCCGGCGCTATCGCCGCTTTTCTGGATACGGCCGAACAGCAGATCGGCTCGAAGTAAAACCTCCACGATCGACTTCGATCCTGGAGGTTTTTACTTGAATTTGGCTTACGCGGACTTCGAATTTTTCCGGGGCGCCTTGGATGAGGCTTTCGCCGCGACCGGCTCGCTCCTTGGTTCCGCAGAAGACAGAGGGCGTTCCGCGTCCGATCCATTGCACCGAGGGGTTTCCAGCACGACGACGCAGCCGTCGAGGTCGTTCGTGGCAAGATGCGCGTAACGCATGGTCATCGATAGCGTCTGATGGCCGAGCCACATCTGCACACGCCTGATGTCGATGCCGCCTTGGACAAGACGCGAGGCGCAGGTGTGGCGCAATATGTGCGGCACGACCTGTTCGTCGGCGCCAAGACCGACCTCGGCCTTCGCATCGTTCCAGATGGCGCGAAACTGCGCCTGGCTGAGCTTGGTGAAAGGACCTTTGGGCCGACGGCCTTCGGTGACCGGCAGCTTGATCACCTCCTTGGTCCGGGCGGTGAGTGGAATGGTGCGGCTGCGGCCGGATTTGGTGATCCAGAAGCTGACGCGATGCTCCTGGATATCATTCCAGATCAAGCCCAGCGCCTCGCCGAGGCGACAGCCGGTGTCGACGAGAAAGACCGAAAGCCGGTAAGCGTCCTCGCTGCGCCTCTTTATGGCGGCGAACAGCTGGGCTTCCTCATCCCTCTCGATGAAGCGAATCCGTCCCGCCCGCTCCTTCTGGCGGCGGAACTCGGGCAGGCTGTGGATATCCCCATCTTGTGAGCCTTGCGCAGCAGTTTGCTGAGAGCAGCCATCTTCCGATTGATGGTTGCGTTGCTGTTGCCGCGCTGGCGCAAGGTGCCGATAAGGTTGTCCAGGGTACTCTGGTCAAAGGCGCTGAAACGCTCCCCAAGGAGAATCTCGTCTATTTCGCCGATGAAGGAGCTGACATTGTATTTATGTCGCCCATCATCCCAAAGTATGTCTCGGTATGCTGAAAACAGCTCCCCGACCTTGTACGACTTTACTTCTCTGATCTTGTTATAACTGTATTTTATTTTTGCGTTTTGAGAAGAAAACATCGAAAAATGGTCAGAGGGAGCACCCTCTTGAATCGCTTCGTTTGTCATCATTCGCCACACCCCCGGAGGGGATAGGTCAGCCCTATCCGCTTGGAAGCGTCCTTTCAAGAGTTTTGATCACGCAGTTGTGATTTCATCCGCCATCAACGGATCCCACGAAATCTTCCCGCGGACCTTATTCAGCTACCGTTACCCCCTGTTCCTTCTGTTTGCCTTGATCCAGTCACGAAACAAAACAGCCCGGGCGTTGAAGCGCCCGGGCTGGATTTTCATTTGTATAGAACCAGCCCTTAGAACGAGCGCTGGAAGCGGAGCTGGCCGCCAAAGTTGTCTTCGTCGTCCGCACCGGTCCAGTTGGAGACAGTGTCCTCGCCTACGTGCAAGTAGGAGGCTTCCGCCGTGATCGTCAGGCCGGGGACGATGTCATAGGCGATGTTCGCCACGATGCCGAGGTTCTCGCCTTCGTCATACGAGATCTGGGTGTTGAACGAGGTCTTCTCGTTGATGGTGTAGGTGCCACCGCCCCAGACTGCCCAGTTACCGCTCCACAGCTTGTACATGCCGCGACCGTTGGCGTCGAATACATATGACGTATCCGTGTAGTTGTCGTCGGTGCCGTAGCCGGCCATGATGAACAGCGACAGGTTCTCCATCGGCGTGATGTCGAGGCGAACCTTGCCGGCCACTTCTTCATAGTTGCTGTCGTAGGCGACGACGCCGG
>NZ_RZTJ01000032.1:0-41151 GCF_003997065.1 Mesorhizobium sp. M6A.T.Ce.TU.016.01.1.1
TCGTCTCATCCGACGCCGCCAGACCGTCCGCCAGACTCAACTGACCCAAAACACGATCCGCCATCCCGAATCTCCCTGCTCCAACCTTCACCACAGAATCACCGTTCGGCTTCTGTGCAAAGGTCTCACAAGGGGAGAAGGGAGAGCGCTGGCATTCCGCGCTTCGGCCAATCTCGAATGTCCGCGATTTGCGTGACGATGGTGCTGGACGGAGCGCCAAGGCTGGGTAATCTCGCCCCATGCCGCATCAGCCCGTTGCTCCGACCAAACGTCGTTTCGCCCGCTCGATGCGCCGCGAGCCAACGGAGGCGGAGGACCGCCTGTGGCACGAACTGCGCGGGCGCAGGCTCGATCGCATCAAATTCCGGCGTCAGGTTCCTGTCGGCAAATTCATCGCCGATTTCATTTGCGCCGATCGTCGAGATCGACGGCTGCCAGCACGCGGATTCGGACTATGATCGGGAGCGAGCAGCCGAATTGAAGGCGAGGGGCTTTCGCGTGCTGCGCTTCTGGAACGACAACGTGCTGCGGGATTTGAACGCCGTCTGCGACACCATCATCGCTTATGTCCGCGATGAGAGTTTGCAGCCGTGGCGGTAGCGCGGTCTTGCCTTCTCCCCCTGTGGGAGAAGGTGGATTGGCGCGCAGCGCCAAGACGGAAGAGGGGTGTTGGCCGGAGTGCTGTCAGCGTCAAGTTGGAGCACCCCTCATCCGACCGAGCT
Source organism: Mesorhizobium sp. M6A.T.Ce.TU.016.01.1.1 (assembly GCF_003997065.1). NCBI lineage: Bacteria > Pseudomonadati > Pseudomonadota > Alphaproteobacteria > Hyphomicrobiales > Phyllobacteriaceae > Mesorhizobium > Mesorhizobium sp. M6A.T.Ce.TU.016.01.1.1. The sequence continues at coordinate 723 of NZ_RZTJ01000032.1, forward strand.
TCGCTCGGCCACCTTCTCCCACAAGGGGAGAAGGGAGAGCGCGGCTTTTACGCCTCTACATATTCCGCCAGGCTGACGCCTTTGGGCACATCCAGCCCATCGGCACGCAAGCCTTCGATATGAAAGCGTATCGCGTCACGAATTTCGGTTTCCACTTCAGGCACCGTCGCACCGGTCGCGATGCAGCCGGGTAGGTCCGGCACGTAAGCGGAAAAATTGTTTCCAGCTTTTTCGATCACCACCGCGTAACGCATGTCATCACTCTATTGGTCGATGTCTGAAATGTCGGACTTGACGCGATATCCCTTTTTCTGAGCCTCTTTCAGAAAATCTATCACCACTCTTGGAGGACGGCGCTTCTCTCCCGAAGCCTTTCGCTTTGCTGCTTGAACTCTCTCGAACGCAATCTCAGCCGCCTGCAAACTCACTTGAAAGCGATCAGAGATCTCTTCAGGATCGTTTGCATCCCAGGCTAGTTTAGTGGGTATCAGAAAGTACGAGGCGAATATATTCGCCTCACTTTCCTCTGTTCGTTCTTTAAAAGTCACATATACGCCTTTGTCGGGATTTCGGCGGCGCCGACCTTCGTGGCCGAGAAAATAGTGGCCAAGTTCATGAGCAATGGTGAACCTCGCTCGGGGTCGGCCGGCCTTGATATCATTAAGCACACTCTCTCGAGCGACGAGTGTGCCCGTCTCGTCATCCATCGTCGCTTCGTTATCACCCAACTCATCATCAAGAGCACAACGAAATGAAAAGCGTTTTGCGTTTTGTTGAAGCCTTTCGAGCGCGCAATGCATATCAAATGCGAAAACATTGTCCATGTTTAGCTTCTCACGAACAAAATTGGCTCGTTTTTCGATAGTTTCTACCGACAAGTCAGACATATTTGTCACCGCCAGTTCAATATCAAAAAGTACTAAACGTCGCTGCCTGTCTGTTTCCGATCGACTGGAATCGGCCACCTCGCAGGTTAGCAAGAGCTAAATGATTTGTGCTTCGGGGTCTAGAGGAAAATCAATATGTAGAAGGAAATTTAAATTCAGCACCACATGTAGTGCGTTCCTTTCGAGGATGGTCATGTGCGGCACTGCTGTGACAGGACAGTAGCCCATGTTCCATGCTCATGGATCGGCCCGGTCGAGCGGCCGGGCCGAGGTCTTCCGAGACTCCTATTTTCTTTTCCCACCTTTGTTAGGCGCTTGTGTAAGCGCCGATGCGGCAACGGATTTGACCGCTTTTGGTGTGCTCGGGTTACTCAGAAGCTTGGAAGCTTTAGAGGCAACCGGTTGCGAGGTACGTTCGTTACGAGCCATTTTGATCTCCGATCGTTGGCTATATGGCCTCAGCTACCTCGACTTAGAGCCCCGACTCCCCATATAATGTCCTTGCTACAGGAGAGGGGATTTCGGTCTCTTCGCCCCGCGTGAGCTTAGGCTATTCGCGGTATCCAAAGCCGGCCCGCGCGGGTCGGCTTTGGTGTTTTTCAGGTGTAGCGCATAAAGCTTCCTTTATGTGTTTTCTCGTTTTGTTCTACTTTGTACTTTCGGCCCGATCTTGCGACCGGGCCGTTGCGTTCTAGCGCTGCAGATTGTCCTCAGCTGCACCCGCTCGTAGCCCCACAAGTATCGCACTTCTCACAAGTCCCGTTTCGCACCATCGTAAAATTCTGGCACTCGGAGCAGGAATTGCCGGTGTAGCCCTGGAGCAGCGATTTGGCGCGGCGGTCGGCGGCTAGCTTCTTCGCCTCGGCCGCCTCGAGGGCTGCGGCGTCGGTGAACAGCGCCGCCGTGGCGTCTGAAGCCTCGGCAGCAGCGCCCGCTGCCTCCTCGAAGGCGATGTCCTCGATCAGCTCCTTTGCCCGCTCCTCGAAGTCGCGCTTGTAGGCGGTGGCTTCGTCGCTGGCCGGCTTCAGCGCCAGCACGTTGGAGCCGGAGAACGCCGTCGGCGCGGAGCGGGCACTGGTCGAGCCCGAACCGGCAAAACCCTTCGGATCGTTGCCGCTCACCCTCGACACCAGTTTCACCGGCGAGGCACCGCGGGTCAGGCCCTTGGAAACGGCGTCGGTCTTGCCTTCGCTGATGCCGCGGCCAAGTGCGGTGTTGGAGAAGTCCGACTGGTCGACATGGGCGAGGTCGTTGCGGCCGAGATAGGAGATGGCGAGCTCGCGGAACACGTAGTCGAGGATCGACGTCGCGCTCTTGATGGCGTCGTTGCCCTGCACCATGCCGGCCGGCTCGAACTTGGTGAAGGTGAAGGCGTGGACATATTCGTCGAGCGGCACGCCATATTGCAGGCCGAGCGAGATGGCGATGGCGAAATTGTTGAGAAGGCCGCGCAGGGTCGCGCCCTCCTTGTTCATGTCGATGAAGATCTCGCCGAGACGGCCATCGTCATATTCGCCGGTGCGCAGGAAGATGGTGTTGCCGCCGATCTTGGCCTTCTGCGTGTAGCCCTTGCGGCGAGACGGCAGCTTCTCCTGCTCGCGCGAGACGCGCTCGATGATGCGCTCGACGATCCGCTCGGTGATCTGTGCCGCGCGTGCCGCCGCCGGTGCCGCGATCAGCTGCTCGACGGCATCGTCCTCGTCGTCTTCGACGTCGGCAAGCAGCGAGGCATTGAGCGGCTGGGAGAGCTTCGAGCCGTCGCGATAGAGCGCATTGGCCTTCAGCGCCAGCTTCCACGACAGCATGTAGGCGCCCTTGGCGTCTTCCACCGTCGCGTCGTTCGGCATGTTGATGGTCTTGGAAATGGCGCCGGAGATGAAGGGCTGGGCCGCCGCCATCATCTGGATGTGGCTGTTGATCGACAGCGAGCGCTTGCCGATCTTGCCGCATGGGCTGGCGCAGTCGAACACGGGCAAATGTTCTGCCTTCAGGAACGGCGCGCCTTCCAGCGTCATCGCACCGCAGACATGGATGTTGGCGGCCTCGATGTCCTTCTTCGAGAAGCCAAGCGCCGGCAGCATCTCGAACGAGAAATCGTTGAGCTGCTCGTCGGTGAAGCCAAACGTCTCCTTCACCCAGTCCGCACCCAGCGTCCACTGGTTGAAGACGAACTTGATGTCGAAGGCCGACTTCAACGCTGCGTTAAGTGCCGCGATCTTGTCGTCGGTAAAACCCTTGGCCTTGAGCGAGCCGGGATTGACGGCAGGCGCCTGGTTCAGATTGCCGTGGCCGACCGCATAGGCTTCGATCTCGGCGATCTGGCTTTCCGAATAGCCGAGCGTGCGCAACGCTTCAGGGACGGCGCGGTTGATGATCTTGAAATAGCCGCCGCCGGCCAGCTTCTTGAACTTCACCAGCGCGAAGTCGGGCTCGATGCCGGTGGTGTCGCAATCCATCACCAGGCCGATCGTGCCGGTCGGTGCGATCACCGTCGCCTGCGCATTGCGGTAGCCATGCTCCTCGCCGAGCTCGATGGCGCGGTCCCAGGCAGCCCTGGCGTGGGCGGCAAGCTCCGGCTGCTTCAGGTCGGAGGCGACCAGCGGCACCGGATTGACGGCGAGCTTCTCGTAGCCGTCTTTGTCTCCGTAAGCAGCACGGCGATGGTTGCGCATGACGCGCAGCATGTTCTGCGCATTGCGGTCGTAATCGGGGAAGGCGCCGAGCTCGGCGGCCATTTCGGCCGAGGTGGCATAGGCCGTGCCGGTCATGATTGCCGTGAGTGCTGCGCAGATGGCGCGGCCCTCGTCGGAATCATAGGGAATGCCCGAGGTCATCAGCAGGCCGCCGATATTGGCGTAGCCGAGGCCGAGCGTGCGGTATTCGTAGGAGAGCTTGGCGATCTCCTTCGACGGGAACTGCGCCATCATGACGGAAATTTCCAGCACCATGGTCCACAGCCGAACCGTATGCTCGTAGGCTGATATGTCGATGGTGCCGTCGGCGTTGCGGTAGGGCAGCAGGTTGATCGAGGCCAGGTTGCAGGCGGTGTCGTCGAGGAACATGTATTCCGAGCACGGGTTGGACGCCCGGATCGCACCGGCCGAGGCGCAGGTGTGCCAGTCATTCATCGTCGTGTTGAAGTGGAGGCCCGGATCGGCCGAAGCCCAGGCGGCATAGCCGATCTTTTCCCACAGATCCCTGGCCTTCAGCGTCTTCAGCACCTTGCCGTCCTTGCGTGCGGTGAGGTGCCAGTCGGCGTCCTCTTCGACGGCGCGCAGGAAATCGTCCTTCAGCGAGACCGAATTGTTGGAGTTCTGGCCCGAAACGGTGAGGTAGGCATCCGAATCCCAGTCGGTGTCGTAGGTCTTGAACGACATCGAGGTGTAGCCCTGCTTGGCGAATTGGATGACGCGATAGATGTAGTTCTCCGGCACCCCGTCCTTCTTGGCCAGCTTGATCTCGCGCTTCAGCGCGGTGTTGATCGCCGGGTCGAAGCAATCGTCGTCCTGGCCTTCACAATTGATGCAGGCCTTCATGATCGCTTCGAGGTGCTTCTTCACGATCTTGGAGCCGGTGACCAGCGAGGCGACCTTCTGCTCCTCATTGACCTTCCAGTCGATGAATTCCTCGATATCGGGATGGTCGGCGTCGACGATGACCATCTTTGCGGCGCGGCGCGTCGTGCCGCCCGACTTGATGGCGCCCGCCGCGCGGTCGCCGATCTTCAGGAAGCTCATCAGGCCGGACGAGCGGCCGCCGCCGGACAGTTTTTCGCCCTCGCCGCGCAGGAACGAGAAGTTGGAGCCGGTGCCGGAGCCGTATTTGAACAGGCGCGCTTCACGCACCCACAGGTCCATGATGCCGCCTTCGTTGACGAGATCGTCCTGCACGCCCTGGATGAAGCAGGCATGCGGCTGCGGATGCTCGTAGGAAGACTTCGACTTGGTCAGCTTGCCGGTGAACGGGTCGACATAGAAGTGGCCCTGGCTGGGGCCGTCGATGCCGTAGGCCCAGTGCAGGCCGGTGTTGAACCATTGCGGCGAGTTCGGCGCGACGCGCTGGGTGGCCAGCATATAGGCGAGCTCATCGCGGAAGGCGCGCGCGTCTTCCTCCGACTTGAAATAGCCGCCCTTCCAGCCCCAATAGGTCCAGGTGCCGGCGAGGCGGTCGAAGACCTGGCGGGCGTCGATCTCGGAGCCGTAGCGCTCGGCCTCGGGCAGTTTTGCCAGTTCGGCCCCGTCGGCGACGGAGCGCCACAGGAAGGAGGGGACGTCATTCTCCTCGACCTTCTTCAGCCGCGCGGGCACGCCAGCCTTGCGGAAATATTTCTGCGCCAGGATGTCGGCGGCAACCTGGCTGAACTGCGCCGGCACATCGATATTGTCCAAGCGGAACACCACCGAGCCATCCGGATTCTTGATCTCCGAAAGCGCCTTGCGGAATTCGATCTCCGCATAAGCCGACTGCCCCTGCTTGGTGAAACGACGCTCGATGCGCATTGGTCCTATCCTTTGTGTCTACATATAGCGCTTTTCCCAGGGGATTTCTGCCCCTTTCTGAAACGCGCATGTCCGCCGTCTGCCGGCGTTCGAAAACGGCCGGCTCCTTTTCACAGCCTCCGCCCGCCCTGTTGGTCGAACTCCTTGCGAAGTAGCCGTCCAACGCGCCGACGAACCCTGCGGATCCCTCAAGACTGAAACTTTTTTGCGACTCCCTCAATCGAGGGAACTTCACACTATCTAGCGTCGAACCTACCTGCAAACACTAAATATAGTGTTAACAGACAATTTATTCCAGTCCGACATTTTTCCCTTTCGCCCCCAAAGACCCCACAATCGCAACGCTTCCGCCAGCCTCGTAACCAGGCGGAAATGCGGCCAAAACGCACATAATCCGGGAAAAAGACCGGGCTCAGAACTTTCCGGTCGCGCTCTCAACAGGAGCGCATGGCCTATAAAAGGCGACTCGTTTTGCGCCGTCAAGGATTCGTTTGCGTAGCTTTTATGACCCCAACATCTTGTGTGTCACACATGTGGATAACGGGGATAGAAAGTGGCGCGGAGGGTTTCGATTTTTACCCGCGCAATGCGCGGGTGGCGCGACCAGGTCTCGTTCAGGAGAATTGGTGCGGGTCGGCACAGAAATAGGCGATGATCTGGCAAAGGTCCGGCTCGTTGACCATGCGCACTGCCTCGGCGGGGCTGACCCATTTGCGGGTGCGCGAGCGCTTTTCCTTCCACCGGTCGGCGATCTTGTCGACCTGCAGCGGAAATACCAGGACTTCGCAAGGCACTTCCTCGCCTGAAGACAATGCCTTGGCATAGAAGTAGCGGCCGGCTTCGTGGTGGGAGATCGTGCCGCGCAGTCCGGCTTCCTCGCCGGCCTCGCGTGCCGCCGCTTCGCAAAGCAGTTCCTTCGCCTCAGGCCAGCCCTTGGGAAGCACCCAGCGGCCGGTATCGCGGCTGGTGATCAGCATGATCTCGATGCCATGCTTGGTATCGCGCCAGGGCAGTGCTGCAACCTGCAGGCGGCACGGCGCTGTGCCGAAGAGCCGCTGGACCCTTTCGGCCAAATGGTTGTGCGTTGCTGGCGTCGTCAACATCGGAGAAGCTTGCCCCAGCCTCCAGAATCATCTGCCGTCTCGTGAATCTTACGGCTAATCATGGGCAATAAAAGTAAAAAACCTCATACGCACTGGTTAACCACGCCAAGAGGCGTCGATTCAGGAAATATCGTGCGCCGCGGCATGCTTTCAAGAAGTGGTCGCCGGCAAGAAGTGCTCGCCTGGCTGTTCCAGGAGAAAAGGCAGTTGCCGCGAATCAGCCGACGTGGTCGTCGGCGATCGGCTTCTGGTAGGTGAAGCCCATGTCCCACGGAAAATAGATCCAGGTGTCCTGGCTGACCTCGGTGACGAAGGTGTCGACCAGCGGCCTGCCTTTCGGCTTGGCATAGACGGTGGCGAAATGCGCCTTGGGCATCATGGCGCGCACGATGCCTGCGGTCTTGCCGGTGTCTGTGAGGTCGTCGATGATCAGCACGCCGGCGCCGTCATCGGCGAGCAGCGCCGGCGTGACCTCCTTCAGCACCTGCAGCTGCCCCTGGCTGGCGTAGTCGTGATAGGAGGCGACGCAAACCGTCTCGATGACCCGGATGCCGAGTTCACGCGAGATGATGGCGGCCGGAACCAGGCCGCCGCGTGTGATGCAGACGATCGCTTTCCATTGGCCTTTGTTGGCGCCGGCAAGCCGCCAGGCGAGCGCACGCGCGTCGCGGTGGAACTGATCCCAGGAGACTGGAAAGGCCTTTTCGGGAAGGGACATTTTTCTGCGCACTCCGCAGCGCGCGAGATCGCGCGCAGACACTTGAGGGAATGCGCGCGGAATTAACTGGATAGCCTAGGTGTTGGCAAGTGGCGCAACCTCCAGTCCGATCGGCACAGCCACTTCCGGCGTCAGCACAGAAGTCGCGGCCGCGATCGCCCGCTTCACATCCTGCTCGCTGGTGCGCCAGTTAACCACGCTGACGCGCATGGCGCGAAGGTTGCGCCAGGTCGTGCCGGAGAAGAAGGCTTCGCCAGTGGCATTGATTTTTTGAATCGTTTCGTCGGTAAAAGCATCGTTTTCCGCAGGTGAAGCGCCAGGCCGAGTGAACCTGAGCAGCCCTTGATTGAGCGTTGGCCTTGCAAGGATCTCGGCGCCCGGCAGTTCGCCGATCCCCTCGACGATGCTGGCGCAATGCGCGCAGCAGCGATCAACCAAAGCCTCCATGCCGCTGCGGCCGAGTTGCTTGAGGGCAGCATAGGCGGGAACGCCACGCGCGCGGCGAGAGTATTCCGGGTTCCAGTCTGACTGGTCCCGCGCAATTGTGGTCGGCGCGACATAGGATGCGCTCGATGTCATGGCAGTGCGATGTGCTTCCCGGTCCGCGACGATGGCGATACCGCAATCGAAAGGAACGTTCAGCCATTTGTGGCCGTCGGTCGCCCAGCTATCCGCCAGTTCCACGCCGTCCAGCAGGTGGCGGTACGTTCGGCTGGCGCGTGCGAATAGGCCGAAGGCACCGTCGATGTGAACCCAGGCGCCGGCTGAATGCGCCATCGATATCAACTCCCTGAACGCGTCACAGGCGCCGATGTTCAAGTCGGCGGCATTCAGCACCAGCATGGTCGGTGTGGAACTGTCGGAAAGCGCGCCGTCGAGAACCGCAGGAGAGACGCGTCCATCCCCGTCCGTTTTCAACTGATCAATAGCCTTGCGGCCGATCCCCAGAAAGCGCACCGCGCGGTCTACGGTGACGTGTCGCTGGTCGCTCGTCAGCACCCTGATCCCCGGCGCGCCAATCAGCCCGTCCTCTTCCACGTTCCAGCCGACGCGCCTCAGCAGCGCCGCGCGTGCAGCCGCAAGGCTGGTCATATGCGCCATTTGGCAACCGCTGGTGAACGCAAAAGAGGCGTCTCGCGGCAGGTCGAGCAACTCCTTGATCCATTCGCCGGCTGTTTCCTCGATCACGGCGGAGGCCGGACTGGAGGCATAGACGGTCGCGTTCTGATCCCAGGTGGTTACCAGCCAGTCGGCCGCCAGTGCGGATTCCAGGCCGCCGCCAATCACCCAGGCAAAGAAGCGTCCGCCTGCGCTGCCATGCATCCCGGGGCCGGCATCCCTGGCAAGTGCTTGAACCACTTCCTCTGCACTGCTGCCTTCGTATGGCAGTGGGCCGGCAAAAGACCGTTTGAGATCCATAAGACTGGCCGTTGCAGCCACCGAACGTTCATCCAATCCGTCGATCCAGGCTCGTGCTGCACGGTAGGCAAGATCTAGCGCCGTGTTCATTGAGTGGGTTCCTCAAGCGGTGTATTTGCCCATGCCCAGACGCAGCTAGCCGGTCACCATGCCGGCTGTGCAATTGGTTTTACTCAGTTTGGCCAAGGCTGATTGCTCCGACAAACGAAAAGGACTTACACTCGACATCAACGAAATTGGCGAATTGGGGCTTGCCACTCATGCCGAACCACGCACGCTTTGGGCCGGATTCGGGCGTTCTGTTGGGGCTGGACAACTCTCTCCTGCGTACTCTGATGGCGGTTGTCGACACAGGCAGCTTCGTCGGTGCTGCCCGAACAGTGCACCGGACGCCATCTGCCATCAGCATGCAAATGAAACGGCTTGAAACGCAGATCAGACAGCCGATCTTTGTGCATCAAGGGCGCTCGATAATGTTGACGCCAGCAGGTGAAGCGCTTCTGACCTACGCGCGGCGCGCTCTTGGAATCGCCGAAGAGGCGATAGTGCGATTCAATCGCCTGTCGCAGGGACGCGCTGTGCGGCTGGGAATGACGGACGAATATGCAGTTGCGTTCCTTCCCTCGGTTCTCGCCAGCTATACAGCGGCCTATCCGTTGGTGGAGATCAGCGTGACGTGTCGCACAAGCAGCACGATGTCGCGGATGCTGGATGAGGGCGAACTGGATGTCGCACTGGTGACGGCTGGCGCGACGGGTCGAACTGGATCGCCCGACACGGCCATCCATAGAGATCGGCTTGTGTGGGCAGGCCTTGCGCATGGAACCGCCCATCTCCGTCGTCCGCTGGCTGTCGCCGCAGGTCCAGCGAGTTGCATTTGGCGGAAGTCAGCCATCGACGCGCTCGACGCAGCCGGCATCTCTTATCAGATCGCTTGTACAAGTGAGAATCTCGCGGGCCAGCTTGCGTTGGTGGTGGCGGGGCTGGCAGTCGCGCCGTTACCGATTGCAACCTTATCGGGAGAACTGGTGCCGTTTGGGCCTGAGCAAGGCCTTCCGTCGATTGGTTACTATGACGTGGCCTTGCGGCGCAGCCCTCATGCGCCCGATGACCTGACTTCCACCGTCGTTGACCATGTCGGGGCGTATTTCGCCGCGCGCCAGAGTTCTTGATCTACGCTTCTTACCGCGACAGGAAAGCTGCCACCGGCACCGTGCGCAGCACCGTGCGCGTGACCCCGCCGAACAGAAGCTGGCGCAGCCAGGAATGGCTGTAGGCGCCAAGCACGAGCAGGTCGGCGCCGGTTTCGGCAATCCTGGTCTGGATCACGTCGTCGACCGAATGGCCGCCCGATTGCAGCACCGAGACGCTGACCGTGGCGCCATGTCTGGACAGGGCGGCGGCGATTTCGGCGCCGGCCGCCTCGGGAGCCGCGTCAAGCGTATCCGGCGGGTCGATGACGACAATATCCGTCTTCTCGGCCTCGATGATGAAGGGCAGGGCGTCGAAGGCGGCCCGCGCGGCTTCCTTGCTGCCGTTCCAGGCGAGCAGCACATGCTTGAAGCTGGTGACGAGCGGGCCCGAATGGGGCACGACCAGCACCGGCCGGCCGGCGTCGTAGACCAGCGTGTCGACGTCGGCGCTCGGATCGCCGCCGGACTCGCGCTGCGCGGCGATGATCAGATCCGCGGTGCGAACGGTTGGGATGCCGGTCAGCGCGCTATCTCCGGAAAAGCTCTCGAGGCTGCGCCACTCGAAAGACAGGCCGGAATCTTCGATATGCCTGAGGAAAACCGCCCGCAATTTTTCAGCACGCTCCTTGTTCATGTCGGCTGAAACCTGCAGGAACTCGGTGTCGGGAAAGCCGGTGGCCGAGGTGTAGGGGACGGGAAGCGCTTCGGCATGAATGCCGATGAGATGGCTCTGGAACTTATCGGCAAGCGGAATGGCGCATTCGAGCACGCGCTCCGCATCCTGTTCGTTCTGCAGTATGGCGACGATGGTCTTGAATCGCATGGTAATCCCTCATTTTACGGCGATCGAAACTCGCCCGCGAGAAACGTTACAGCACCATGCTTGGTTCCGGCCTAATGCATGTCGCCCAAAAGCATGCCCTCGGGCGTGAACCGAGGGTGCGCAGCGGTTTTGGGATAACGACATGCATAAAAACAAGAACCTAAAGAGCGTCGCATGGATCCTCTCAGACGCGACGCGCTATAGATCAACTGACCGCGCTGGCGAGGCCTGCGACCATCGCCTCGACATCGGCGCGGGCGGCGTCCAGCGCTTCCTGGCTGCGGGCACGCACGACCAGCTCCGTCCAGAACTTGCCGTCGCCATATTTCGGATAGGACCCGATGATTGTATCCGGATGCGCCTTCTGAATGTCGCCCAGCGGTCCGCCGACCAGCCCTTCGCCGAACGGACAGTGCACCGTGGCCGACAGCATAATTGTGCCGGCCTTCAGCGTCGGCACCACATTGTCGAGCATCGCCTGGAAAATCGACGGCACGCCGGCCATGACATGGACGTTGCCAATACGAAAGCCCGGCGCGATGGACACAGGATTGTCGATATGGTCGGCACCGCGCGGCATCCGCGCCATGCGCTTGCGCGCCTCGGTGTATTCGATGCCGCGCGCGGCGTAGCTCGCTTCCAGCATGGCATAGGCTTTGGCGTCGTATTCGCAGGGCACGCCGAAGGCCTTGGAGATCGCGTCCGCGGTGATGTCGTCATGCGTGGGGCCGATGCCGCCGGTCGTGAAGACATAGGTGTAGCGGGCACGCACGGCATTCACCGCGGCGATGATCTCGTCTTCCTCGTCGGGAACGATGCGCACCTCCTTCAGGTCGATGCCGATCGCCGTCATGATATCGGCGAGGTGGCCGATATTCTTGTCCTTGGTGCGGCCGGACAGAATCTCGTCGCCGATGACGAGCATGGCGGCGGTGACGATTTCGGGCATGGGAGGCTCCGGCAAAAGGTCACCTGAGGCAGACAGGATCGCCTCAGGTAGAGAGGGTCGCCTGAGATAGCGCGGCGGATGGCCGGCGGCAATGCCGTCCGAACGACGGATCCACCTGTGCCATCTCCCTTGAGCGCGCGTTCGCAGGCTGATCTCGACAGGCGGGCACGTCGCCGATCTCGCGTTGCTCAAAACTGCCGAAGCATCCCAAACCTCTTCACGCACTGGTCACAAAAAGGTGTCGAAGCTTGCGCGCCTTAACGACCTTTTCATCGGAACTTCGAGCCGGCTGATGGATTCTTTGGCGGTCGCACGAAGTCGACATCTGCAACCACATGGAATGGAGTAGTCTCTTTATGCTTACCAAAATTCTCGCAGCCTCGGTCTTCACGATTGGCCTCGCCACGTCCGCAATGGCGCAATCGTCGGATGTTTTATCCAATAGCCCAGCTCCCACGAACCCAGTTCCCACCAACGAAGAGCGGATGACCGCTGATCCCAGCGCCACCGGCAGCATCAATGGCGACGCCTCGGGTCTGAACATCCAGGGCAACCCCGGCCCGGTTGGACCTTGCGCCTCAAACTCGCCAGGACCCGACGCCAACGCCCGAATGAACGTCAACGATCAGTACTGCGGCAAGTAATCAGCCCACGACCGGACCGGCCGGCAGGATGCTCTTCAACGGGCATCCGCGGCCGCCGGGACCGAGGCAGCGCGCTATTCCTTCACCGCGCCAGTCATCGACGAAACGTAGTGCTCGACAAAGAACGAATAGAGCACGACCACCGGCAGGGAGCCGATCAGCGCTCCGGCCATCAGCGCTCCCCACTCATAGACGTCGGAGCGGACAAGCTCCGTGAGCACCCCGACCGGCACAGTCTTGTTTTCGGACGACTGGATGAACGTCAGGGCGTAGATGAATTCGTTCCATGACAGGGTGAATGCGAATATCCCGGCCGAAATCAGTCCGGGCACCGACAGCGGCAGCACGATCTTGGTGAGGATCTGCCACCGGCTCGCCCCGTCAATGAGCGCGCATTCTTCCAGTTCGAACGGGATGGAGCGGAAGTAGCCCATCAGCAGCCACGTGCAGAAGGGCACCAAGAAGGTCGGGTAGGTGAGGATGAGCGCGAAGGGCGTGTCGTAAAGCCCAAGGTTGAACACCATCACCGACAGCGGGATGAACAGGATCGAGGGCGGCACGAGATAGGCGAGGAAGACCGCGAGGCCGACCTGCCGCGCCCCTGAAAACCGCAGCCGCTCGATCGCATAGGCCGCGAACACCGCAGCCAGGAGCGACAGGAAGGTGGCGGCGGTGGAGATGATGATCGTGTTGAGCAGCCAGCCCGGATAGGACGTGTCGAACAAGAGATAGCGGATGTGCTCCAAGGTCGGGTGCACGACCCAGAACGGGTTGAAATTGGCGTAGTCGGTCATCTCGAGATTGGGCTTAACCGCCGTGATCGTCATCCAGTAGAACGGGAACAGCAGCACGATCACGAACACCAGCAACGGCAGATAGACCGTCACCACGCGCCGCGGCAGGCTCTGAAGGTAGCCCATGCCGCCTTCGTCGAGTTCCGGACGTTTCGTCTTCTTGGTCGTGGCCATGTCAGTCTCCGCCGCCCTGCTGCCATTTGCGGCGTTGCAAGCCGAAATAGCTGAACAGGATCGCCGCCAGCAGGAACGGGATCATGGCGACCGCAATCGCGGCGCCCTCGCCAAGCTGGCCGCCCGAAATGCCGCGTTGAAAGGACAGTGTCGCCATCAGATGGGTGGCATTCACCGGTCCGCCACGGGTCAGCACGTAGATCAGCTGGAAATCGGTGAAGGTGAACAGCACCGAAAACGTCATGGTGATGGCGATGATCGGCGTCAGCAGCGGCAGCGTCACAAAGCGGAACAATTGCCAGCGGCTGGCGCCATCGAGCGTGGCGGCCTCGTAAAGCGACTGGGGAATCGTCTGCAGGCCGGCAAGCAGCGTGATGGCGACGAACGGAATGCCGCGCCACACATTGGCCGCGATAACCGAAGCGCGCGCGTTCTCCGGATCGCCGAGGAAATTGATGCGATGGTCGATCAGGCCCATTTCCATAAGTGCCCAGGACAGGATGGAGAACTGCGAATCGTAGATCCACCAGAAGGCGATGGCCGACAGCACCGTCGGGACCACCCACGGCAGCAGGACGATGGCGCGGAAGAACGATTTGAAGGGAAGGTTTTGATTGAGAATAAGCGCCAGCCAGAGGCCAAGCGCGAACTTCAGGATCGAGGCGCTTATCGTGTAGAGCAAGGTGTTGAAGACGGAGAGCCAGAAGACGGCGTCATCCCACAGATATTGATAGTTTTCGGTGCCTATGAAGATACCGGGGCGGCCGATGCGGGCATCGGTGAAGCCGAGCCAGACGCCGAGCCCGAGCGGATAGGTCAGGAAGACCAGCAGCAGCGCTGCCGCCGGCAGCATGAAGCCGAAGCCAAGCGCGTTCCGGCTGTCGGCCAAGAGCGACAGGCTCCGCGACAGGATCGACGGACGCGGCTGAACGGCAGCGGACGACACGGCCATGGGACGGCTCCTCATAAGGTCTGGTGGCATGGTGGCCTGAGTGGCCGCCACGCGATTTCAGGAACCAGACCGGGCAGCGCGGTTGCGCTGCCCGGCTCGGCTGTGATCAAACGCGATAGTACCGGTTTGCGCGCTTCTCCGCCTCTTCCATCGCCTCCTGGGCCGTCGCCTGGCCCGTCACGGCCTTGGCGAACATGTCCACCAGGACATAGTCGGCCATGGTCGCCGCCGAGGCATAGCCGAGCGGCCCGGCATAGCCATTGGGACGCAGCGTCGCCGAGGCCTTGGCGTAAGCGGCATTGTTCGGGTCGGCCGTCCACACCGGATTGTTGTCGAAGGCTTTGAGCGTCTGGCAGCAGTAGCCGGCCGAGGAGGTGATCCACTCCGCCATTTGCTGCTCCTCGAACATGAACTGCAGATAGGCTTTGGCCGCGTTGGGGTAGGGTGTGTAGTCGAAGATCACGGCCGTGGTCACCTGGAACAACTCGACCGATTTTCCGACCGGACCGATCGGCAGGCTGGTCGTGCGCATGTCCTTGGCGATTTCAGCCAGTTTCGGATCATTGTCCTTGTTGGTCTTGGCCGTGTTATACACGGAAATGCCATTGGCGATGACGCCCAGTTCGCCGGCCAGGAAGGCGCGGTTGTTGTTCACGTCGAGCCAGCTTTCGGTGCCGGGGATGAATGTCTTGTAGAGTTCCTGCGCGTATTCGATCGCCTTGAGGGTCTCGGGGCTGTTGATCGCCACCTTTCCGCTCTCGTCGACCATCTGGCCGCCGTGGCTCCACAGCAGCCAGTGAGCGTAGTTGTTGCCGTCGCCAACGCCATGGCCGTGCGTGAAGCCGGCCGGATGTCCCTTCGCCTGCAAGGCCTTGCAAAGCTCGAGGAAGCCTGCAGTGTCCTTCGGAAACTCAGAGAAGCCGGCCTCCTTCACCCAGCTTTCCCGATAGACGATGGCATTGCCGATGGTGGCGAGGGGCAGGCCGAGGAATTTTCCTTCCCGCGTCGCATATTGCTTTGGTCCGTCGTGCCAGCCGCCGTATTTCGAGCCCAGATACTCACCCAGTTCCGTGACGTCGTGCAGCTTGTCGGGGTACTGGTGCGGGTCGTCGAACCAGACCAACATGAGATCTGGACCGGAGCCGACATTGGCGGCGACCGCCGCCTTGGGGCGAATGTCCTCCCAGCTTTCCTTGTCGACGCGGACCTCCACACCTGTCGCCTCGGTGAACCGCTTGGTGTTGGCCAGCCATTGATCCTCATCGCCCTGCACGAAGGGCGACCAACGCAACATCCGCAGCTTCGCGCCGTCTTCGGGCTTGTACGTCAACTCCTCCTGGGCAAAGGCGGCAGAGCCGACGAACCGGCTTCCCAAGGCTCCCGCCGCCACGCCGGCGGTCGTGCGGATCACGTCACGTCTGGTGAATTTCATGCTCGTTTCCTCCTGTTATTCGTTGCCGTGGTTCTTACTGTTCGCTGCGCGTCTTGAATCGCTTTCCGGTCTCGCCGTGGAAGAGATGGATGAGGCCGGGCTCGGCCGTGAGGCGTATGGTCTCGCCCGGCGCGAAGGAATGGCGCTCCCGGAAATTCGCGACGATCTCTTCGCCGCCAGCCGTCCGGCCGATGAGCTGCAATTCGGACCCTGTCGGCTCGACCACCGCGACCGTCACCGGAATGCCCTGGTCGTCGGACAGCCGCAAATGCTCGGGCCGTATTCCCAGCACCACCGGCTCGCCACTGCCGATGGACAGTGCTGTGGCCAATGGGACTGAAATCCCGCCGGAGCCGCGAAACGACGGTGAGCCGCCATCGGTTGTGATTTCGCCCCGCAGCATGTTCATGGCGGGCGAGCCGATAAAACTGGCGACAAAGAGATTATCCGGCCGGTCGTAGAGTTCCAACGGCGGCCCGATCTGCTCGACGATGCCATCATGCATGACCACGATCTTGTCGGCCATGGTCATGGCCTCGATCTGGTCATGGGTGACATAGACGGTCGTGGTCTTCAGGCGCTGGTGCAATTCCTTGATCTCGGCGCGCATCTGCACCCTGAGCTTGGCGTCGAGATTGGACAGCGGCTCGTCGAACAGGAAGACCGCCGGATCGCGCACGATCGCCCGGCCCATGGCGACGCGCTGGCGCTGGCCGCCGGAAAGCTGCCGGGGATAGCGTGCCAGCAACGGCACCAGTCCCAGGATTTCGGCGGCGCGCTGGACGCTAGCACTACTCTCGGCTTTCGCGACGCCCTTGAGCATGAGCGAGAACGCCATGTTCTCTGCGACGGTCATGTGCGGGTAGAGCGCGTAGTTCTGGAAGACCATGGCGACGTCGCGTTCTTTTGGCGCAACGTTGTTGACGACACGCTCGCCAATCGCGATCTGGCCGCGCGAAATCTTTTCCAGGCCGGCAATCATCCTGAGAAGCGTTGATTTTCCGCAGCCCGACGGTCCGACCAGCGTGACGAACTCGCCATCGTCTATATCCACGCTGACGCCGTGGAGAATCTCGACGGTTCCAAATGATTTGTAGACATCGCCAATCGCGACAGACGCCATCGATTTCCTCCCGAATGCTTCCTGCGACGTCTTCGAAGGAAACCGCTTTCCTAACTGGCCCGCGGCAGCTCCCAAGCTCCTCCCTGGTCACGCGCGATGATGAAACGGTAGCGCTACCAGACCGCCCTGTAAAGCGGCTGCGTGGCAAGCGCTCTTCTTCGTCGCACCTGATCGTGAGCGTTCCCAACGGGACTGAGATTCGTCATGTCCGGGATCGGAGCAAGAGAATAACTTGCCAAGCCCCAGCTCCCAAAACCGAAGGTGCGAGAAGCCATCAGCAACGACGCCAGCCTAATCGGAAACTTCGGTTTGCGGCCGGTCCCGGCCATCGGCGAGCTCGTCGTGCCATTTGCCGTCGGCGTCCTCGTACTGGATGCCGTCCGTGGTGCCGGCGACCTGCTGTTCGGCCGAAGCGATCTCGGCGGCGCGCAGCGCGTCCTCGTGAGTAGGAAACGTTTCCGAGAATGTCGCGCCGACCTTGTAGGCCCAGCCCCCGTCATGTTCGACGATCTTGTAGGTCAGCTTCGCCATGAAATCCTCCGGTGGAAAAAGCTCCGTCTGCTCAATGCAGTTTGTCTTCGGGCAGTTTGCGTTCGGGCAGCTTGCCGTCGGACAATCTCTCGTCGGGAACCAGCACGTCCGATTCCTTCGCGGCCTCGACCAATGCCCGGCGCGCATCCGCTGTCGAACGATAACCCTCCAGCACTTTTAGGCAAGTGTCGAGAGCATCGCGATGCCGAGGACCACGATTGAGTGGCCAGACCGTCATCAGGCACTCCGCTGCTTCCTGGGTGCTACGGATCTCACGGTATTTGCCGACATGGCCAAGCTCGACCACGACCGGCTTTTCAAAAGGCTTGTTGTCCATCATCGCCGGCAACGCGGAGCGACCGATTTGGTTGCAACGCCTCGGCGCAAAGGTCTCAAGTGCCGCGATTAATGGGGCCGCGGTCATTGGGGCCGCAGCCAGTGGAAACGGGGCGGTCAGCCCGCCGCCTTCATCCAGTGCTGCATCGTCGTCACCGAGCGGGCAAGCTGCGGCGCCGGGTGGATCTTCTCGCCGAATGTGGCCGCGGCGCGCCACGCCCAGCGCGGGTCGGCCAGGAAGGCGCGGGCCAGAGCCACCATGTCGGCACGGCCTTCGGCGACGATCGCCTCGGCCTGCTTCGGATCGTCGATCAGGCCGACGGCCCGCGTCGGGATGCCAGCGCCCTTGCGCACGGCTTCCGCCAGGTGCACCTGGTAGCCCGGGCCTGTCGGCAGCTTCTGCAACGGCGAATTGCCGCCGCTCGAGCAGCAGAGATAAGCGACGCCCTCCGCCTTCAGCGCCTTGACCACTTCGATCGCGTCCTCGACATCGAAGCCGCCATCGACCCACTCCTTGACCGACAGACGCGCCCCAAGCATCAGCTTGGGGACGGCTTTTCTCACCGCCTTTGCGATCTCGACGACAAAACGCATGCGGTTTTCCAGCGAGCCGCCCCAGCGGTCGGTGCGCTGGTTGGAAAGCGGCGACAGGAACTGGAAGATCAGATAGCCATGGGCTGCGTGCAATTCGATGAAGTCGAAACCGGCACGTTCGGCCCGCCTTGCCGCATCAGTGAAGCGTTCGATGATGTGCAGGATCTCCTCATCCTCCAGCGCCCGCGGCACCTGCCAGCCCGTGTCGTAAGCTATTGCCGAGGCAGACACGATCGGCCACGGGTCCTGATCGGCCTTCAGCGGTCCGCCGCCTTCCCACGGTTTCTGGTTGGAAGCCTTGCGGCCGGCATGGGCAAGCTGCGTGCCGAACCTGGTGCCGGGGGCGGCGACGCGCTTGGCGGCATCCAGCGCGCGCCGGGCGGCTGCCTCGTTGTCGTCGGAATAAAGGCCGAGGCAGCCATGCGAGATGCGGCCGCGCCGCTCGACGTCGGTCATCTCGACGGTGACCATGCCGGCGCCGGACATCGCCAGGTTCATCCAGTGGTACAGGTGCCAGTCGCTGGCGGACCCGTCATCGGCGGAATACTGGCACATCGGCGCCACCGCGATGCGGTTGGGAAAGGTGAGGCCGTCAAGCGTGATCGGCTGGAAAAGGGATGTGGTCATCAAAAAACTCCGGGGAGGGGTTGTCGCTATTTAGGCAGTGGATTGCGCCTGCGCCATACACGAGGCGGTGAAGCGCGCCTCTGGACCAATGGCTGCCGGGATTGCGCAAAGGCCGGTTCGCGGTTAGCGCATGACCCCGAAAATCAATTCCGATTTTCGGAAAGGATCATGCGCAGATCAAAAGTGCTACAGCGTCCTTTGCGCGTCCAAGAGGACGCGCGGCGCTGTAGTCCTCGCCACCGACAGCACGGAGTTCACCATGGAAGACCGCATTCGCATCCGTTCGGAGGAAGTCCTTTCCGATGACTGGGCAGTCCTGAAAAAGACCGTCCTCGATTATCGCCGGCGTGACGGGCAATGGGAGACGCAGATCCGCCAGACCTACGATCGCGGCGACGGGGCGGTGATCCTGCCTTACGATCCCGAGCGCTCGACGGTTCTGCTCGTGCGGCAGTTCCGCTATCCGGCCTACGTCACCGGCCACCGCGAGCCGCTGATCGAGGCCTGCGCCGGCCTGCTCGATGAACACGATCCGGAAACCTGCATCCGCAAGGAGGCGGAAGAGGAACTGGGCTACCGGCTGAAGGACGTTGAACGGCTGTTTGCGCCCTATATGAGCCCTGGCAGCGTGACCGAGCGGCTTTGGTTCTTCATCGCGCGCTACTCGCCCGCCGACCGCATCTCGGACGGCGGCGGGGCGCCGGAAGAAGGCGAGGACATCGAGGTTCTGGAAATGCCGCTCGATGAGGCTTTGGCCGGCATTTACGACGGCCGCATTATCGATGCCAAGACGATCATCCTGATCCAGCATCTGAAGCTGAACCCGATCCGGGCCTGACCCGTGCCGGAACCTGGACGCCGCGAAGGGGCGCGGCAAACATGAGCGCCGGAAAGCTGGGTTCGCTGAAGCGGGTTGGCGCGAAGGCGCTGCTGCTGATCCTGAATGTCGCGCTGCTGGTCAGCTACCGGCGCCTGACCCAGCGTTTCTCCGAAAGGATGCGGCATCTGCCCAGTTTTGCTGCCCCGGCGACCTTCACGGAAAAGATCCATTGGCGCAAGATTTTCGACGACGATCCGCGGTTTGCGATTGTGCTCGACAAGCTGAAAGCCAAGGAATTCGTCCGGGATCGGCTTCCCTGGCTGCTTGTCCCGGCGGTGCTGTGGCGCGGCGACGACCCGCGCGAAATCCCCTTCGTCGAATTGACGATTCCATACATCGTCAAATGCAATCACGGCTGCAACATGAATGCCGTCGTTCCGGACCCCGCAACCGCCGATCGGGACGCGATCATTGCCGAGATGTCCAGGCACCTCGCCGAGACCTATGGCAGCCGCAAGCTGGAGCGCGGCTATGCCCACATCAAGCCGCAGGTTTTCGTCGAGACGCTGATCGGCAGGGATCAGGGCTACCAGCCGGTCGACTACAAGTTCAACGTGATTGCCGGCCGTGTCGCCTTTGTCGTGGTCACGTCTTTCCGCTCGACGGTGCGGAAGACGGCACTTTTCGATCGCGACTGGCGCCGGCTGGCAGTCGTCCAGGGCGGCATCGACGCGTCGCTGGAAATTGCCCGGCCGCAAAGCTTTTCGCGCATGGTCGAGGCTGCCGAGATACTGGGCGGCGAATTCGACATGATGCGAGTCGATTTCTACGAAGACGGCGGAGAGCCGGTGTTCGGCGAGTTCACGATCTATCCCCGCAGCGGCCTGCAGCAATTCGACCCGCCGGCTTTCGATCGTGAACTGGGCGCGCGCTGGGATATTGCGGCGTCCGGCTATCTGAGCCGCCCGTCGAGCAGGTTTGCGCGCCGCTACAGGGCCGTGCTTGTCGCTGCCGGCCGCATCTGAAACAGAGCGACGGTTTCTTCGCGGTCCAAATCCACGGCACGAGGCGGCGGGCGAATATATGGGTGATGGAAACCCGTGTAGCAGAGAAACCCGCATCGCATCGCCGGCTTCGGTCAGCCGGGACCCGCCGGTCATTCCGAATTCAGGGTTCGCTTTGGCCGACGTAGCGTTGCACGAGTTCTTTCCAATCGGGATGATGGGTCACCGTCAGGACGGCGCGGTTGATGTCCTCCATGAGCGGGCTGCCGCTTGGAATGGCGATCGCGTAGTCGCGGACCGCCAGGGTTTGCGGCAGGATAAGCAAGTCGTTCCACTGGTATTCCTGGATCATGTGTCCAAGGATGGCGCGCTCCACCACCAGCGCCTCCACTTCACCGCGCTTGAGCGCCTTGCTGGCCTGAATCAGGAAAGGGTAGGTCTGCACCTTCAGGCCCTGCGCCTTGGTCCACAACTCGCCGGCTGTACCCGCCACTGTTCCCACACGGGCTCGCGGCAAGTCTTCGGGACCGTCAACGCTGCTCTTCAGGCGGCCAACGACCAAAGACGAGGCGAGCGTCGCCGAAAAGGTGGCGATGCAGAAAATGCTGGTGAACATCCAGACAAGAGCGATGGCGCGGCCGCGCCAGGTGATCGGCGTCTTGTCGCCATAGCCGGTCGTCGTCATCGTCACGGCGGCCCACCAGATGCCATCGCCAATGCCCTGCATCATGCGGGGATCAAAATGGCCGGGATTGCGGCGTCGCTCGATCAGCCACAACGACGTGCCGACAAGCAGCAGTAGACCCACGAGGCCGCCGATTGGAACAAGCAACTGCCAGGTAAACAGCCTGCGCAGGGTCGCCAGGATACCGGCGGTTGGCTCGCTGCGCACCGCGACACCAACGCCCGCGGCGAAGTAGGCATGCGAGAAATCGAAGCGCGCCTCACCGTCCGTCGTGACCGGCATGGCGGCGACCACCAGATCGATTTGGCGGGTCTGCAAGGCCTGGACCATGGCATCGGGATCATAGTCGAACTCGCGGAATTCATAGCCAAGGTTCAATTGCGAGGCCACTTTTTGCCAGAGCTCGATGCTCAGGCCGCTCCATACGCCATCATCGCCGCGCGATGCAAAGGGTGGCACCCGCATCGTGCCGACGACGAGCTTGCGTACGCGGAAATCCTCGACCCGCGGCTCGGCGAGCGCCGGCATGGAGAATGCCCAGGCGAGCACGCCGACCACCAAACCGACGACCCGGCGCGCGCTCATGGTTCGCCCGCCGCGATCTCGACATAGCCGGCGCGCTTCACCAATGCCTGTCCGGCGGGGCCGGTGCAGTACGCGATGAACGAGGCGGCAAGTCCCGACGGCGTCCCCGGATTGATCAAAAGCAAGGCGCGTGTCAGCGGGTAGGTGCCTGACCACACCGTATCGGCGCTCGGCAAGACCGAGGAAGATTGGCTGCGGATGGCCAGGACATGGACGCGGTCCGAGGCATTGCGGAGCGCTCCGAGGCCGGTGTATCCGATAGCATTCGGCTGCGCGGCGACCTCGGCGACAATGGCCTCGTTTGTTGGCAATTCCTTTGCCACACCCTCCCTTTGTCCTTTCAATACCCGCTCGGCGAACACCTCCTCGGTTCCAGACCCTTTGGCGCGGGCAAGTGGTTGGATCTCGCCGGGGCCGCCGCTGAGCTCCCGCCATTGCGATAAATCTCCGGACCAGATGGCGCGGAGCTGATCGACATCGATTTCGCGCAGCGGGTTGGTTCGGTGCACGACGATAGCAACGCCGTCCAGCGCCAGCTCGAACTGCGTCAGATCGATACCTTTCGCGGTTGCGAACCCAATCTCCTTCGGCGACAGTGGCCGTGAGATCATGCCGATATCGATCATGCCGTGGAGCAGCGCTGCCATACCGTCGCCGGAGCCGCCGCCGCGTACGATGATGTCGGCCTCGGGGTTGTCGGCCATGAATGCCTCGGCGCAGACCGTGACGACCGGCCGCATCGTTTCGGAACCCATTATTTGCAGTGAACCGCCAGCAACCGGCCCAGATGCCGGCCCAAAAGCCGGCATTGCCCGGTTGCCGTAGAAATACCAGGCGGCCAACGCAACGATGATGGCCGTCACAACGGACGATGCCGCGACCCACGCGACACCCGGTCTCGTGTTGATTGGCGGTTCCAGTCTTTGCCCCCGATCAGCGAAATGTTGGTCGCGTGTTCGGAAACTGCACCGGGACAGGTGTCAGTTTGGTGACATAGAGCCAAGCTGGCTCTTGTTTACCCCCGACCAGCCCAGTTGAGATCGCCAGCCGCGGGCCGTTCAACGAGAAATTCGTTGGTCGGCGCGATGGCGCTCACAACAGGCCGGCCGCTATCACATTCCAAACGGTCCGGGCACTGCCGGCTCGCGAAGCCATAATACAATCTGGTGCGGACGCCGGGAATCGAACCCGGATAGCCGTAGCTGAGGGATTTTAAGTCCCTTGCGTCTACCAATTCCGCCACGTCCGCAGGCCAGTCCTTTTCAGACGCCAGCCAAAGGCCGTCAAGCCATCTTCTGCCATCGCTGAAACCTGGTACAAAAAACCCGCCTTGACGGCGGGCCGTTGGCGCAATCAGCACCGCGCCCACATAGCTGCCGTCACCGAGCCAGCTCCAACCACCCACAGAGATTCAAACAAGATCGCTGGAACTATTTCGCAGCGGCTGAGTTTCGGACTAAAGTTACTGGAACCCCGAACATGGCAGAGTTTGACACAGGACGAGGGAAGTCTGTTGCCAAGGCCGTACGGCAATTGATCCGTTCCGAAGATAATCGCCGGCATTTACACGACGTGCTAAATCTGGCTGTCGACCTCCGGCTACCCAGCACTCTTGCCCCATTACTTGAGGCGCTTGATCAGACTGGGCGGGAATCATTTCCGCAATGCCGTAGGCCAAACGAGCGGTGACCGGGTAAAACGCGCTAAATCTTCTCCTCTATCCATGGCTCCACCCCCATGGCTCAACGCTACGACATTGAGAAGACACCTGAAGGCACCTGGGACATCATCGATGTGTTCACTGGCCTGCCGGTTGTCGAGGTGGGCGTCCCCTTGATCGACATGCCGATCGAAGAGGCCGACGATCTGGTCGAGCTTCTCAACTGCCGCGACAGGGAACAGCGGCAGGATACTTAACGGCCGGCGCCGAAACAAAAAACCCGCCTCGGCGGCGGGTCGTTGGCGCAAATCAGCACCATGCCGAAATCAATAGCATAACTGCCGTCACAAAGCAACGAATCGCGACCTCGCAACGAGACGCGAGAATCACAATCGATGTGAAGGCCGAGGAGCGCTCAAGCAATCCGCTGATCTCGCTGGTCAAAATCCGCGCGGCTTGGCACAGTCGGGAAAACAGGAGTCCCTTCATGGCGAAGACCGCGCGTGCGACGAAACCAAAACCCTGGGCCGAGGTGGCGACGCATCTGGTTGACGTGGCGATGGGCAGGAGGCCCGCCGATCTCGTCATCCGCAACGGGCGCTGGGTCAACGTTCATTCCGGCGAGATCATCGCCGGCACCGACATTGCCATTGCCGGCGGCCGCTTCGCCTATTGCGGGCCGAATGCCGGTCACGCTATCGGGCAGGGCACCAAGGTGGTCGACGCCGGCGGGCGCTATCTGGTGCCGGGCCTTTGCGACGCGCACATGCATGTCGAGAGCGGCATGGTGACGGTGACGGAGTTCTGCCGCGCGGTTATCCCGCATGGCACCACCTCGATGTTCATCGACCCGCATGAAATCGCCAACGTGCTCGGCCTGCCGGGCGTGCGGCTGATGCATGACGAGGCCGTCGCCATGCCGATCAACGTGCATGTGCAGATGCCGTCCTGCGTGCCCTCCGCACCGGGGCTGGAGCATGCCGGCGCCGAGTTGACGGTCGCCGATGTCACCGAGGCGATGACCTGGGAAAACGTCATCGGGCTTGGCGAGGTGATGAATTTTCCCGGTGTCGCGGCCAACGATCCGGTGATGTCGGGCGAGATCGCCGCGACGGTGAGGGCGGGCAAGACCGTCGGCGGCCATTACGCCTCGCGCGATCTCGGCCTGCCGTTCCACGGCTATGTCGCCGGCGGACCCGAGGACGACCATGAAGGCACGCGCGCCGAGGACGCGATCGCCCGCGTCCGGCAGGGCATGAAGGCGATGCTGAGGCTGGGCTCGGCCTGGTACGACGTCGCCGCGCAGATCAAGGCGGTGACGGAGAGCGGGCTCGAT
This sequence comes from Mesorhizobium sp. M6A.T.Ce.TU.016.01.1.1, assembly GCF_003997065.1. NCBI lineage: Bacteria > Pseudomonadati > Pseudomonadota > Alphaproteobacteria > Hyphomicrobiales > Phyllobacteriaceae > Mesorhizobium > Mesorhizobium sp. M6A.T.Ce.TU.016.01.1.1. Next base: position 25,611 of record NZ_RZTJ01000032.1, read on the forward strand.
CCGCGCAACTTCATCCTGTGCACCGACGACAGCCATTCCGGCACGCTTGTCCATGAAGGCCATATGGACCGGGTGGTCCGGCACGCCATCAGCCAGGGGTTGAAGCCGGTGATGGCGATCCAGATGGCGACGCTCAACACCGCCCAGCATTTCAGGCTGGAGCGCGAGTTGGGCTCGATCGCGCCGGGGCGGCTCGCCGATCTGCTGATCGTCTCCGATCTGGCCGCGATGACCATCGATGAGGTCTATGGTCGCGGCGTCAGGCTGGCCAAGGGCGGCAAGCTCGAAATCGACATTCCGGCCTATGACTATCCGAAGACGGCGAAGAACACCGTCAAGCTCGGCAAGAAGCTCAAACCGCGGGATTTCGACATCGTGGCGCCCATGGGCGCCAACGAGGTAAGGGTGCGGGTCATCGGCGTGATCGAGAACCAGGCGCCGACGCGGGCGCTGGAGGCCGATCTACCGGTGGAGGACGGGCTGGTCGCCATGGACCGTCGCAACGACGTTTGCCAGATCGCGGTGGTCGAGCGCCACCGGGGCACCGGCGGCGTCACCAATGCCTTCGTCTCCGGCTTCGGCTATATGGCCGACTGCGCTATGGCCTCCAGCGTGGCGCATGATGCGCACCACATCATCGTCGTCGGCACCTCCAAGCAGGACATGGCATTGGCGGTCAACCGGCTGGGTGAGGTCGGCGGTGGTGTCGTGCTGTTCTCCAAGGGCAAGGAACTGGCGCTGGTCGAAATGCCGATCGCCGGGCTGATGTCGGACGAGCGCGCCGAAATCGTCGCGGCCAAGGCCGACAAGCTCACAGAGGCGATGCGCAAGATGGGCTGTTCGCTGAACAACGCCTACATGCAGCACTCGCTGCTGGCGCTGGTCGTCATCCCGGAACTGAGGATTTCCGATGTCGGCCTGATCGACGTGACGACGTTCCAGAAAGTCGACCTGTTCGTCTAACAACGACCAAGGGCGAGCCCCACGTCACTCATCCGCCGGTGGCGATGGTCAGCACCCTGAACGGCGTGGTGATGACGATCTCGGCGACGGAGCCGACGGCCTTGCCGATGCCCTGGCCGAGATTGTCGATCGGCTGCGCCGGATTGGCTTCTTCGGACGCCAGGCCGGCGGGCGCGCGCAGTCGGTCGCCGAGCAACTGCACTAGGAACGGATTGTCTGCGAATTTGGCGTGATTCAGGCGGTCGCCGCCTTTGGTCTTGGTGAGGTCGACCACCGAAACGCCATAGCTGGCGAGGTCGGCCGCATCGCCATAGTCGCCGACGCGCGGCTTGTCGCCGGAGATCAGCGAGGAGAGTCTAAGGGCGCGATCGTCGCCCGAAAGCAGGATGGCAAACGGCTTGTCGGGCTTGCCGTAGCGGATCATCTGCTTCTTGAAGACATCGACGTCGATATCTGGTGAGGCAAGGATGACATAGCCAAGCTTGTCGCTGAGATCGCGGTCGCCGGTGATGGCAAGCTGGCGCAGCGCCTCCATCGTCACCCAGGTGCCCATCGAATGAGCGATGATGTCGATGCTCTTGACTTTCGTCTTGGCCAGCATGCGCAGCGTCTCTTCGAGATCGTCGCGCGCGGCATTGGCGCTTTCCTTGTCGTAGATATAGCCCGTGGTCTTGCCGCTCGACGCCCATGAGAACAGAACCGGCGTGCCGGGATATTTCGTATCGTGCGCGATTTGCGTCAGCCGGTAGACGCCATCGTCGAAACCGTTGTTGAAGCCATGCACGAAAACTAGCGCGCGGTTGCCGCGCATGGCAATGTCGGCGCCGACCGCCTTGGCGAATTGGGGGGCGCCTTCATAGAAGGCGACATTCGTCGCGGTGAAATCCTTCGCTGGATTGCTGTTTGCGGAGCCTTTGACGCGCTCGATGGCGCCAAGCTGATGGACCTTCGGAACCGTCACCTCGACGCGGGCGAAGCTGGTGGTCAGCGAGCGATTGCCATCGAACACCTGCCGCGGATCTTTCGTAGCTTTCTCGCGGGTGGTGGCGACGAAGATCTCATGCGTGGCCGCGATGTCGGAGGCAGGCACCGTCACAGTTGTCGTGTTGAGAAGGTCGTGTGTCTTCCGGCCGGCGCAGCCGGTAACAGCGAGCGCCAGCGCAACGACGAGAAACATCTTCGAACGCGCGGTCACGCAGGCTCCCGAAGGGACGTCAACCGTATGACGTCTTTGGTTTCGATAGAGCCAGAGGCCGGCCTGGTCCAGTTGAAAGCGATCCGATGGTGGCGCAATCGTGTATCACGAAAGCCTGCGGAACAGGGCGTGGAACGCACCTCACTGTCCGAGCAGATGGATGCGGTCGGTCACCTCGCGGTCGCTGGCAAATCCGTCGTCCTCGCGCAGCCGCTGGCCGATCATCTTCACCAGTTCGGGGTTGTCGGCGAATTTGGTGTGGTTAAAGCGATCCGATCCCTTGACGCTGGAGAGATCGACGACGCTGACGCCATAGTCGGCGAGATCGGCGGCGTCCTTGTAGTCGCCGACGCGTGGCCGCGAACCGGCGATAAGTCCGGAGAGCCGCAGCGCCCGGTCGTCGTCGGACAGGAGCAGGATGAAAGGTTTGTCCGGCTTGCCATAGCGGCGCATCTGGCTCTTGAACACGTCGACATCGATGTCGGGCGAGGCCAGCACCACGTCGCCGAGCTTGCCGCCGAGATCGCGGTCGCCGTTGATGGCGAGCTGGCGCAGCGCCTCCATGGTGACCCAGGTTCCCAGCGAATGGGCGACGATGTCGATGCGTCGCGCGCCGGTCTGCGCGAGCATCCTCAGCGTCACTTCCAACTGGTCGCGGGCAGCACTGGCGCTTTCCCTGTCGTAGACATAGTCCCTGGTCTTGGCGCCCGAGGCCCAGGAAAACAGCACTGGCGTGCCCGGATAACCGGAATCATGGGCGATCTGCGTGACGCGGTAGACTGCGGCGTCGAAGCCGGTGTTGTAGCCATGGACGAAGACCATGACGCGGCCACCGCGCGCGGCGATGTCGGCGCTGAGCGCGCTGGAGAATTTCGGCGCGGTGTCGTAGCCGACGACCTCGGAGGCCATGAAGTATTTGGCCGGGTCATTCGACTTGCCGCGCGAGCGCCGCTCGATCTGGCCGGTTTCGTGGCTTCCCGGCACGGTGACGTTGAGGCGGGCATAGTTCAGCGTGGCCGAGCGCTCGCGGTCGAAGACCTTGCTGGGATCGTCGGAGCGCTTGCGCGTCGTGGCGATGAAGATCGAGTGGTTGCCGGCAATTTCCGTCACCGGCGCGGACACAATGGCGCTGCCGAGCAGTTCCTCGGTTTGCCGGCCGCCGCAGCCGGCAACAAGCAAGGCAAGCGCAATGATACAAATCTTCTTCAACTCTGAAATTCCACTCCGGCCGAAAGGCCTATCCAACCTCCGCGAACCCTCCCGGACAGTCGAAGTGCGGCAGAAGTAAGTCATGTCCGGCCGAAATGCGCTCAGCGTCTTGCGACGGCCATCGCACTGTTGCGCGAAAGCCAGAACGGCGGCAGGAAGGCCGGGATGTTGGAGAAGGGCAGCACCTCCGGCCTGAGACGGATGCCGAGCACGTCCGTCATGAAGGCGCGGCGCGCCTCGATGCGGCGCCAGGCTTCGGGGTGACGCGCGGCGATTTCCTCGCGCAGGGCCTGGTCGGCCAGCGCGATGCCGTCCTCGATATTGGTGGTGAAATAATCCGTCCCGGTTGCCGGAATGATGTCGACCTGCAGCGCCATGCCCGACTTCAGCGTGATGTCGGAGCCGGCGAAGATCGGCGAATGCATCCATTCGTCGATGTGGACGAGGTGGCCGGGATTGAGCGAGACGCCGAAGAACGGATCGCCGATGCGGTCGTGCACGGCTTTCCACAGGGCGCCGCCGCTGACGCCGATGCCGACGGTCTCGTACCAGTCGACGACGGCAGCGAAATAGGGCGCGACCAGTTTTTCGACGTAGTCGCTTATGTCGGGCGGAAGCTCGGTTGCGCCCTCGGCCAGGAAACCGGCACGGGCATTGAGCGAGCCGTGGAGGCCATAGGCCATGGTGATTGGATCGCCACGTTTGATGACGTCGAGGCGGGGGCTTGGCAGGCCATAGGGGGCGCGCTTGCCGGCCGACAGCATGAGGTGGCAGCATTGCGGCAGGCCGTTGATACCCATCAGCCGCGCCGCCTGCAACTCGGTCATGCCGGGTTCGATGCCTTGCAGGACGTTGCGCAGGCCTTGCGACGAATAGGTCCCGGCGAATTCGAAGGACGCGAGCTGGTCGGCTTCATTGATGGCGCGCAGGCCGTCTGCCGGGTTCATCAAAAGGTTCGCTGCATTCACCACCGTGTGCTTGTCGCCGGCAAGCGTGCGCAGCGTGTCGGCGATGAAGGAGGGCAAGTCGAGAGTTGTTTCACCAAAGCCGGCATCGCCGGGACCGAACGGCTTCCAGCCGATGGCGCCGATGCGCTGGCCGGCTTTCAGGCCGCAGTCGGCAAGGATGTCGAGGAGTGCCGGCGAGCGGTCGCGCGGCTGCGCCGGCAGCGAGAACGTCTGGTAGAGGACACGTTCATAAGGTCCATCGCAGATCTCGGCATAGCCCCAGCCCTCATTGCCGACGAGGAGTTTCGGCTGTTTGCCGGGAACGATGACCAGCAGCGTTTCCTCGAAACGCGGATCGTAGCCCGTGAGATAGGCGACATTGGCCGCGTGCTCGCGGTCGCCATAGACGACGAAAGCGTCGAAGCCGGCCTTGCTGCCGCGCGCCACCAGTGCCCCGATGCGTGCCTCGTAGGTGGTGCGCGCAACGAGCGGCATCACCGTCGGCTCGCCGAATTCCGGCAGCGACATGGTTTTCAGGGCAACCGATGCGACGGGCATGAACAAACGCCTCCAAGTGCTTGCAAGGATTCTGGGAATACCCCCGTGACGGGGCGCATGAACCGGCCGGACAATGGCTTCGCGAGATTGGATATGCAATAGGCTGGGGATCAAACGCACGCGCCGTGTGCTAGGTTTGTGACCACCGCGTCGCGGCAAACCAAATGCATGCTGCGCTACCTACAGACGATCGGGGGTGATCTTGCCATGACCAGTTTTTCCTCCCGCGTCGCTGCCGCCGCTGCCGCGATCCGCCAGATTTTCCCGGAGACGCCGCTGCAGGAAAACGACTATCTGTCGAAGAAGACTGGCGCGCGCGTGCTGCTGAAGCGCGAGGACCTGTCGCCGGTGCGCTCCTACAAGATCAGGGGCGCCTTCAATTTCTTCCGCAAGACGCTCGCCGCCGGCAACGATGCCGAGCTGTTCGTTTGCGCTTCCGCCGGCAACCATGCGCAGGGCTTTGCCTTCGTCTGCCGCCATTTCGGCAAAAAGGGTGTGGTGTTCATGCCGGTGACGACGCCGCAGCAGAAGATCGACAAGACGCGGCTGTTCGGTGGCGAATTCGTCGAGATCAGGCTGGTCGGTGACTTTTTCGATGACTGCTACCGCGCCGCGTTGGAGTTCACCGAAAACTCAGGCGCGCACATGGTGCCGCCGTTCGATCATAAGGACATCATCGAGGGGCAGGCGACCGTCGCCTACGAGATATCAGGCCAGATGCCGGGCGCCCGCATGCCGGACATTGTCATGCTGCCGGTCGGCGGCGGCGGTCTGGCCGCGGGCGTCACGCATTATTTCGCCGATCAGCGCCGCGACACGCGCTTCGTCTTCTGCGAGCCGGCCGGCGCGCCGAGCCTGCGCGAGAGCCTCACCGCCGGAAAGCGCATCAAGCTCGCCAAGGTCGACAATTTCGTCGATGGCGCGGCGGTGGCCGAGATCGGCCGTGAACCGTTGCGGCATCTCAGGGAATTTGCCACTGAGGCCGTGCGGCTGATCCCGGAAAACCGGCTCTGCGCGACCATGGTCGAGATGCTGAACGTCGAAGGCGTGGTGCTGGAGCCAGCCGGCGCACTGGCGATCGACGCGCTCAAGGATTTCTCGAAGAAGGAGATCAGGGGCAAGACTATCGTGGTGGTGGTTTCGGGCGGGAATTTCGACTTCGAGCGGCTGCCGGATGTGAAGGAAAGGGCGCTGCGTTTCGAGGGGCTGAAGAAGTACTTCATCATCCGCTTTCCGCAGCGCCCGGGCGCGCTGCGCGATTTCCTCGAATTGCTCGGACCTGACGACGACATCGCCCGCTTCGAATATCTGAAAAAATCGGCGCGCAATTTCGGTTCGGTGCTGATCGGCATCGAAACCAAGGACCGCCGCAATTTCGAGCTGCTCCACGCGAATTTCGAGGCCGAGGGCGTCCAGTATCAGGACATCACCGACAACGAGACGCTGGCCGGGTTCATCATATGAGCGCCCGAACATGAGTGCCCAAGCGAAAATCTTCGTAGCGTTGTTTTCCGGCATCAATGTCGGCGGCAACCGCATCGTCAGGATGGCCGAACTCCGGTCGTTCTTCGCGGAGCTCGGATTTCGCGACGTCGCCACCTATGTGCAGAGCGGCAACGTCGTGTTCCGGTCGGCCAAGGGTGATGCCGCCACGCTGACCAGACAGCTGGAAACGGCCTTCGAGAAGAAATGGGGATTTTATTCGCGCATCATGGTGCGCGATCTCGGTTGGTTCGAGCGGCTGGCGGCGGAAAATCCCTATCCAGAGGTCGCCGGGGAGCCGACGAAACTTCACGCCTATGCGCTGGAGCGCGCGCCGACACCTGAGGAGACGGCCCGTCTTTCGGAGAAATGCACCGGTCCCGAACGGTTCGAGATCAAGGGCGATGTGCTTTACCTGCATGCACCGGAAGGTCTGGGCAAATCGGTGTTTGCCAATCTCATCCCGCGCACACTGAAAGTGCCCGCCACCGCGCGCAACTGGCGCACGGTGCTGGCGCTGCTGGAGTTGGCTGGGAGAAGTGGCTGAACGTGGTCGCCTACGCTGCCGAAGCTCTCTTCCAATCGAAGGTCAGCTCTTCGCGGAAAGCGAAGCGTTTGATGTGATCGGCGACGACCGTTTCCAGGCGCTCCAGCGAGCCGGCTTCGTCAGCGGTTACCGCGATGTGGAGCGCTGCCGCATCGGCGTCCAGAACCGTACGGCCCAGTGAGAGATCGATTGTCCCGTGGTTCGGATCGAACTCGACGGGAAATTTGTGCGCCCAGTGCTTGCAGAGCTGCTGCAGATAGCGGCTCGCATGTCCGGTGGCGACATCGACATGGCTGGTCGGCATGAATGGATTTCTCCTGAAGCAAGCGCGCATCTTTTGGATGCGCCAATTTCGGAAGCAGGCGCGATGGCCGGACAGATAGGCGCGATCTTGAGAAACGCCATAAAAATGCCCGGCTAGGTCGTGCCCGCTCTCGATCTTGTGACTGGCTACCAGCTTCCGGTGTTCGCCATCGACGCCCAGGGCTCGGCCTTGGCCTTGGCCGGGCCTTTTTGCAAAAGCTCGATCGAGATGCCGTCCGGCGATTTGACGAACGCCATGTTGCCGTCGCGCGGCGGCCGGTTGATGGTGACGCCCTTGTCCATCAGATGCTGGCAGGTGGCGTAGATGTCGTCGACCTCATAAGCGAGGTGGCCGAAATTGCGGCCGCCCTTGTAGTCTTCAGGATCCCAATTGTAGGTGAGCTCGATCAGCGGCGCCTTTTCGGCGATGCCGCTTTGCTCGTCTTCGGAAGCGGCGAGGAAGATCAGCGTGAAGCGCCCCTGTTCGTTTTCGTGGCGACGCACTTCCTTGAGGCCAAGCTTGTTGCAGTAGAAATCGAGCGATGCATCGATGTCGGCGACGCGGACCATGGTGTGCAGGTAGCGCATGGGATTTTCCTCGAAATGTTGCGTTGCGGCGGAACATAGGGGCCAGCCGGCCAAAGGGCAATTGCCGATAGCCGGGCACGCCGGCAAACAACAAATCCGGTATTCCTGCAATCAACCGTGAAAAAAGGCACGTCAGGTCTTGCACACACCGGAAGCGGCAGTGTTAATCTAACGTCAAGAATCAGTTGCGGTATTCTTGGAAAAAGGGGGGCGTTCTTATGGGGGAAAAGGCCTCTTTCATGGGGCGGGACGGAACCGGTAACGACGCCTTGCGAAGGGACGAAAGCGGCGATGCCGCTGATCTTGTCGAGGTTGCGGGCGCCATCAAATGGTTCGATGTGGCCAAGGGTTACGGTTTCATTCTTCCCGATGACGGCTCTTCCGGCGATATTCTCCTCCATGTGACGTGTCTTCGAAAGGACGGTTTCCAGACTGCCTTGGAAGGCGCGCGCGTCGTCTGCCTCGTCAAGCATGGTGAGCGCGGATTGCAGGCGTTCCGTGTGCTCTCCATGGATGTCACCACAGCGGTCCATCCCGCGGAAATGCAGGATCAGCGCACCCACGTCTCGGTGACGCCGGAAAGCGGCCTGGAGCGGGCGCTGGTGAAATGGTTCAACCGCACCAAGGGGTTCGGTTTCCTGACCCGGGGCGAGGGCACCGAGGACATTTTCGTCCATATGGAGACGCTGCGCCGCTACGGCATTACGGAGCTCAGGCCGGGGCAGGTCGTGCTGGTCCGCTTCGGGCGCGGCGACAAAGGCCTTATGGCTGCCGAAATCCACCCGGATATGGGTACCTTGCCGGTCTCGCACTAAGGTCGCATCAGGATCGAATCGGGATGGGCCTGGTGCTTTTTGCTTGACCATGATCTTTTCCGAACTGCAGGTTCGGGATCATGGTTTAGGACGATTTCCGGCCGAGGATTTTGGATGACTCACAGGAACTGGCTGACAACGGGCGTGGTATGCGCCGCGATCGCTTTCGTCGTCGCCACGGGCGCTTTCTTCCATTGGCAGCAACCGGCTTCGGCAGATAGCCGGGCGATGATCCTTGCCGTCGACCCGCAACCGCTGGTCGCGGTGACGAAAGGCGGCGAACGCTCTTTCTCGATCGAAATCGCCGACACCTCCGCCGAGCGCGAGGCCGGCCTGATGTTTCGCGAGGAGATGGCCGACGATCATGGCATGCTGTTCGTGTTCGAGGAGCCTCGGGACGTAAGCTTCTGGATGAGGAACACGCCGATGCCGCTCGACCTGATCTTCATCGGTCAGGACGGCAGGATCCGAGCGATCAAGCAAGGCGAGCCGCAATCTGAGGCGATGATCTCGCCCGGCGAGCCGGTTCGCTTCGTGCTCGAGCTCAAGGCGGGCACCGCCGCCAGGGGCGGCATCGAGGACGGCGATTTGTTGCGCCACCCGGCAATCGGCACTGCGCACAACTGAACGTGCAGGATCCGTCGCAGATGCAGTTTTTCTCCCATGACGGTTTTGACCTCGCCTTCCTCGATCGCCAGCCGGCATCGGGGCAGGGCGATCCGGTGCTCATGATCCATGGCTTTGCCTCGACCCACTACGTCAATTGGGTGTCGCCCGGTTGGTTCAAGGCGCTGAACGATGCCGGCTACCGCGCCATCGCCTTCGACAATCGCGGCCATGGTGCCTCGTCGAAGAGCTATGAAGAGGCCGATTACACGCCCGCAAAAATGGCTTCCGATGGGGCAGCGTTGCTGAATCATCTCGGCGTCGAACGCGCCCATGTCATGGGTTATTCGATGGGTGCGCGGGTGTCGGCGTTCCTGGCGCTTTCCGACCCTGACAAGGTGGCGACGCTGGTCTTCGGCGGTCTCGGCATCGGCATGATCGACGGCGTCGGCGATTGGGATCCGATCGCCGCCGCCCTTCTGGCCGAAGATCCCGATACCACCAGCCATCCGCGCGGCCGTTCGTTTCGCGCCTTCGCCGACCAGACCCGCAGCGACCGCCGCGCGCTGGCCGCCTGCATTGCCACCTCGCGGGAATTGCTGGCCGAGGCCGACATTGCGCGCATTGCCCAGCCGACATTGATTGCCGTCGGCACCAAGGACGACATCGGCGGTTCGCCCGACGAACTGGCCGCCTTGATGCCGAACGCCAAGGCTTTTCACATCGAGGGCCGCGACCACATGCTGGCCGTCGGCGACAAGACTTTCAAGCAGCGGGTGCTGGAGTTCTATGCCGAAAATCCGCTGTGAGCACAAAGCCGATCTGTAGTGATCCTTCGCGCCCCCCTCTGTCCTGCCGAATCAACGGTTCCGCACCGCGGCAGAGCTCATGCCTCAAGCGCCTTGAGCGAACGCGCCATGTTTTGCCGAGCCTGAGCCTCGAACCGCTGCCGGAATTCCTCGGTGTGAAAGATATGTGGGCGGGCGAGGAAATTCTTCAGCACAGCACTGCGGCCGGCACGCCACATCGGCTCTTCCACCCAGCCATATTCGCGGCGAACCGCCTGTTCATAGGCGTCGAAGGCATCAGGCGTCGCACCCAGGATCGCCAGGTCCATGTCGAGGAACAGCGCTGCGTCGCGGGCCGCATTCTCGTCGCTAAAGCGCGGCAACTCATGCGTGGCGGTGGCGATGATCATCGCCGTGATGCGGCCGAGGCGCTGCGCATCCGTGCGGCCGGCGAGCTTTTTCTCGGCAAGGGCGGCACTTTTGGCTTCGTTGTCCTTGGCTCGGCCATCATAGATGGCATCGTGGAACCAGATCGCCGCCTCGACCGCCTCGGGGTCGTGCAGGGATGCCCGATAGTGCCCGGCCAGCGCCAGCATCGCCTCGATATGGGCGAGGTTGTGATAGTGGCGGCCTTCGGCCCGGTAGAGCGCGGAAAGCTCGCGCTTCAGCGGCGCGTCGATCAAGGGTTCGTTTTCCATGGCCGCTTGAATTTCCGTGAACCAAATCCATTTGACAAAGCACTAAGGAAAATTGAGTTCAACCGTGCTATGATCTGGCTTATATGTGCGGCCGGAGAATAGGCAAGCTGCCAAGCCTGAGCCAGTAGATGGCCGGAGATCATTGATGAACAGCGTTACGATTGCCCGCCCCACCATGGTGAAGCCGATCGACCCGATCTGGCGCTCGATCCGCGACGAGGCGATGGAGGCGGTCAACCGCGATCCGCTGCTGGCGGCGTTCCTCTATTCGACCATCCTCAACCAGGAAAGCCTGGAGGAAGCGGTCATCCATCGGCTGGCCGAGCGGCTCGCCCATCAGGATATCGGTTCCGATCTCATCCGCCAGACATTCAAGGCGATGGCAGCCGACGACAAGGACTGGGCGTCGACGGTGCGTGTCGACATCCAGGCCTATTACGACCGCGATCCGGCCTGCGACCGCTTCATCATGCCGGTGCTCTATTTCAAGGGTTTTCACGCCATCCAGACCCATCGGCTGGCGCATTGGCTGTGGAACCAAGGCCGTCAGGACTTCGCGCTCTACCTGCAGAGCCGGTCGTCCTCGGTGTTCCAGACCGACATCAACCCGGCCGCTCGCATCGGCAAAGGCATCTTCCTCGACCACGCCACCGGCCTCGTCGTCGGCCAGACGGCGGTGATCGAGGACGACGTGTCGATCCTGCACGGCGTGACGCTGGGCGGCACCGGCAAGGCCGGCGGCGACCGCCATCCCAAGATCCGCTATGGCGTGCTGATCGGCGCCGGCGCCAAGATCCTCGGCAACATCGAAGTCGGCCATTGCTCGAAGATCGCGGCAGGCTCGGTGGTGCTGTCGCCGGTGCCGCACAACAAGACGGTTGCCGGCGTGCCGGCCCGCGTCGTCGGCGAGACCGGCTGCGACCAGCCTTCGCGGCAGATGGACCAGCTTTTGCCGTCTCAGTCGATGGACCACGTCGTCAGCTTCGATATCTGATTTCAAGTCCGCAGGGCTGGCAACCGAACTCCGTTTGCCGGCTCTGCCGCCTGTCGGTTCTCGCATATCCGGTCGGCTTGCCTTTACATCGCCATTGTCGACGTGCCAGAAGCGCGCTCAAACGAGCAAGACCGACGATCGGAGAAGACTGTTGAAGCCGGACGAAATCAGAAAGCTGGACGCCTATTTCAAGCGCGTCTTCCAGAACCCCAAGCTTGAAGTGAAGGCACGGCCGCGCAAGGACGATTCGGCCGAGGTCTATGTCGGCGACGAATTCCTCGGCATCGTCTTCAAGGACGAGGACGACGGCGACTATAATTTCTCGATGGCGATCCTCGACATCGACCTGGCCTGAGCCGGGAGTTTGCGGTTGGCGGCAGGCACCCCGGGTTCGTCATCCCTGGGCGGAGAGGGGTTTTTGCCAATCTCCGCCGTTTGCGATTTTCCACCAAAGCGCGTCGCATAAATTCCTTTCAGACACAACGCGTTAGCGTCCGGTCCTCAGGAAACGCGTGGCCTCGGCGGCGATGGCTGCATCGAGCACCTGCCAGTCCGCCAGAAAGTCTTTGGGAAAACGGTAGGTGAGGCTGAGCTTGTCGCCGACCAGGATGTCGCGTTCGCAGGGCGCCAGCGATTGCGCAGCACTTGGGCCGCTCAGGCAGCGGGCCACGAACGGGTCCTTGCCCCGACGATTGCCGACCGCCAGCACCTCGTTGAGATAGCCTGATTTCTCGGTGAAGCCGTAGAGTGTGGTGCCGCCCGGGCCGGGCGTGCCGGGTTGGGCGATCAGGGCGCTGTAGATCGGCGTGAAGCGGCCGCTCATGTCGCGCGACATTATCTGCCGTTCGAGCGACAGGAAAATGATGTTCTTGCTCGATCCGGTGTTGTTGAAATCGTCCCGGGCAGCCTCGCTGTAGCCGTCCATCTCGGGATAGCGCAGATAGAGGTCGAGGCGCGAGGCGATGCCGTCGCGCCGGGCCTGGTCGAAGCGGACGACATTGGCCGGCACGGCGATGACGTTGTTGCCGATCACGACCTCGTGGGTTGTCGTGTCGTCGGTGTATCCGGCCATGGCGATCGAGCGGCCGAACCATTTGCCGCCAAGGCTGATCGCCACCGAAAGCACTGCCAGCGCCGCGAACACGTAGAACACCCGCCTCATCAGCTTGGAATCGACGACGGTGAGTTGCGGGCCGTTGGCGGTGGCTGCCTGCTTCATCGCGATCCCCTGTTATCGGCCGCCTGTCCCAAGATGTCCCCTTGGGTGTTCCCCTTTGGGTGTCCTCAAGCGGCACATGTGGCGCGGCACGGCTCTTGCAACGCGCCTGTCGACACGACTGTGCGATTTCATGGTAAATGGAAGGTAAAGATGGGTCCGGTCGAACACACTCTCTTCGCTTTTATGGTTGGGCTGACGGCGTGCGGACTGGTTGGATCGGCAATGGAGCTGGTATCAGGCCGCCGGCTTGCCTTCGTCGAGCCCTATGTGTCGCCAAAGCATATGTTGCGCTCGTTGGTCGCGACGGCATGCGCCGGTCCCCTGATGTTTGCCAACGACGCCCTGGACGCCTGGCGGGAAGGCCGCATTTCGGCACTGGCGCTGATCTCCTGCGGCTGCACTGCGACGATCTGGGCGTTGGCTTTGGGCATAGCGCTGATCGATATTGCATCCCGGACCGGCACGCTTCTAGGCTCTGCGAACGTTTAGTGCATGTCGCGCAAAAGCATGCCCTTGGGCTTGACCCAAGGGTGTGCAGCGGTTTTGCGATGACGACATGCAAAGCTTAGTGTGAGACGATTCGGAGGCGAAAAATGCCGCTCTATGCGATCGACGGAAAGGCCCCCGGCTTCGAGGACGCGGACAGCAACTGGATCGCGCCCGACGCCACCCTGATCGGCGATATCAGGGTCGGCCGCAACGCCGGCTTCTGGTTCGGCGTCGTCATCCGCGGCGACAACGAGCCTGTTGTCATCGGCGCCGACACCAATGTGCAGGAACACACGGTCATGCACACCGATGTCGGTTTTCCCTTGACCATCGGGCAAGGCTGCACGATCGGCCATCGCGCCTTGTTGCATGGCTGCACGATCGGCGACAACAGCCTGATCGGCATGGGCGCCATCGTGCTGAACGGCGCGAAAATCGGCAAGAATTCGCTGGTCGGTGCCGGCGCCCTGGTCACGGAAGGAAAGGAATCCCCCGCCAATTCGCTGATCATCGGCTCGCCCGCGCGTTTGGTGCGAGCGCTGGACGATGCCGCGGTCGCCGGGCTGCGCGCTTCGGCCGCGCACTACGTGGCCAACGGCAAGCGCTTCAAGGCGGGGCTGACGAAGGCCTGAGCCAGCCTTCGGCTATATGGTTCACCGGCATCGTCGCCCAACTCACCGTCCATTGGGGCCGCGCCTGATCATCGCATCGCGCAAAAACGAAGCGCCGGCTTCAAAGCCGGCATTGTCGGCGTCCTCGAGGGCTGTCGTATAGTCGTCGATGCGGGTTTCGAGCGATGGGTTGGCGCCCGCCGCCAACAGCAGGCGGATGGCATCGACGCTACGGATGGCGACCGCATAGTGAAGCGGCGTCCAGTCGTTTACGCCCCGCATGTTGAGGTCTGCGCCACCATCGATCAGGATTCGGACGATTTCCAGTCTGTCAGCCCGGTCGGTGGACAGTGCCGCAATGATTGCCGGAAAACCGCCATGGTGGTGATAGTTCGGGTCCGAGCCCGCATCCAGTAAGGTCGAGATGAAAGCAGTGGGGCTCCAATAGATCGCATATTCCAGTGGATGCCCAAGGCCGAGTTCAAAGGGCATCTGCTCGTCGAACCAGCAGGGTGAGCCGCCGAGGGCCACACCGAGGGCCTCGAAGTCGCCCGCCTTGAACGCGTCGTCGATGGCCTTGAACAGGCGGTGGCGCTCGCATCGATCTTCCGGGATTTCCAACATCGCAGCGATCCGGAGGTTGAATTGATGGTTCATACTGCATCGGTCAATTGCCCTTGGAAAGCTGGCTCTAGCCAAGAGTTTCTGGCTCTGTTCCGACGTCCGTAGCGGCCGTGGCCTTCCGATGGATCGTCTGACGCTGCATCATTTCAACAAGTGGTGACACGCGAGCGGATGCCATTTCCAGGCCGTTATTCGCTTTCGGACGTGCCGCTGGTACGTGGCCGGCGATAGCACTTTACCCATTCGATGCCGGGTTTGATTGCAAAACTTGCACGCCGCAACAAGGTTCTCTGGTCTGTCCTCGCCGCCGTCCATCCGGGGTTTCAGATGTTCCGCGGTGCAGCGGAAGCGGTTGAGCGATCTTACAGGGAGATGATAACGCTCTGAAAACAGCGTCGGGTCTCCATCCCACATCTGAAAACCGCAGTAGAAGCATCGCCAATTTTGCTTCTTGGCCTGCACGGTTCGGAGTTTTGTTAGTTTGTTTGAATTGTTCATTTGACACATCCTTTTGCTTCATCAACATGAAGCGGATGTGCAGCAACCTGTAAGCGATTGCCCCTTATTCAGGAGGGATAGCCCTCGCACTAGACGGCACCCGTAAGAGTGCCACTCCGCAGTATTACAGCGGTAGATGCCGAATTTGAGATCGGCATCCATACAGTCACCAATGACGGCTCCCAGACGAACTAGAGAACGTCTCCACAATTCTTTCAATACGTCAAAATTTGGCGACGCTCAAGTCGAGTTCTCCTATCGGGGCTTCCTCCGGTCTCCCCCGAAAGGTGGAGCCGGCCCGGGGACGGGGCCGGCTCCTAAAACCCGGTCGTTGGGGACGGGGAGGGTGGGGACTCGACCGGGTTTTCTCCTTAAGCGCGTCGCATTCATGCGACGCGCTTAACCTC
>NZ_RZTJ01000033.1:0-38851 GCF_003997065.1 Mesorhizobium sp. M6A.T.Ce.TU.016.01.1.1
TCCCGGCCGACATCCAACTCGTAGGAACTTGCCCATTCACGATAAAAGCGTGCCAAGCGATCGACGTCGCCGTCGAGCGCATGGGAATCCTTGATGCGTTTGCGTGCGGCTTGCTCCAGTGCGGTCCGCTGATCGAGGGTATTCATGTCAATTCCTCCGTATAGGGGCAAATTAGGTGCGGTACAGTTCTCATCGGCGGCGCAATTGCCGCGGCTGGTTTTATAAGCGGTTCGTTGCTGTATTGCTGAGCATGGGTATCCGACCATGCGGAGGCGCCTACGCTCCAGGTAATAACGTCGCAGATCAGAGCATCGCTCAGGCCCATGCCGCGCCCAAGATCAAACGCCTCGTCAAGGATCAGGCGATTGACGTGGGTGAGTTCGCCGACCAGCGACCTGAGCAAACGAATCTGGATGTCACTGAGTGGGACGTCGCCGAGCGGAAACACGTGCTCACGCTTCGGTTTGATCCGTCCGACGGGATCGGTAAGGAATTCCTGGTCCGGCGGATGCGCGGAGTCGGCACCGTATTTGGATGGCGCGCGGTAGCCCGGCACTTTTAGTCGAACGCCGAAGACCACCTCCGCCAGTTCGACGACACGCAGATGGCTGTCGTATCGGTCGAACTTCCGTCCCGCCTCGCAATAGCGCCTTTCGACCGCGCGCCCGATCGGCAATCCCACGCCGAGTTCGTCCGCCAGCTGGACGGTCAAGCCCATGTCCTTCACCGTGATCTCCAAAGTGCAAGAGCGATCGTAGCTGCCATCCAGGAGAAATGGGACGAACTGCTCGACTGCAACGGAGTTTGCGGGCGACGCGACAAACTTACGCCACGCCTGCTGCGCTGGAACGCCCTCGCGCACACTTCGGCAGAGCGCATGGCCGCTTGCAACAGCCGCAGCGTAAAAGAGTAGATTCGTCAGTAATTTGACTGATTGGCCCTGACCGATGTCTCCGACATGGAAGGAGATGGATCCCATGATTTGCAACACCTTCCCGCAACGCTCATAGGCCTCCGGTGGCCCGCCGACGAAGAAGCTGACATTGGCGAAATCGACTCCCATGTGGGACAGGTTGCTCACGGGCGCTTCCAGCGAATGCACGCCAATTGCTGCCGCCCGGCGGGCGATCTCGATCGTATTGTGGTAGTCGGTAGTGGACGTATCGATCCATACGCTCCCCGGTGCCATTCCGGCCAAAGCGCCTTGCTCGCCAGTCATGTTGTCAAAGACGTCGTGTGGCAGCGGCAGGCAGGTAATGACGATCTCGCAATCGTGCGCCGCGTCGCGTGGTGCGTCATGCCACCGTGCTCCCTTTTCGACCACGTCTTTCGCAGCCGCGGGATCGATGTCGTAGACGTCCACCTGATAGCCCGTATGCAGGAGCTTTGCGATCATTGGTCGCCCCATGCTGCCCGTACCAATGAATCCTACGCGTTCAACGTTGCGGAAATGAGCGGCGCTTACAGCCTCTGCGGCACACACTTGGGTTCCTTTCATAAGTACAGTCGCTATTTTATTGGTTTGCGCGCCAAAAGAGGACCTTATCAAGGCAATAAAACACCGGGCTTACGGTAGAAGCAAGGGAATATTTGTGAAAACTGTTTACATTTTTATTTCAACCTTACTTCACTTTGTTGGCGGCAAGTTCGCAATTGGCAATCGTATAAGAGTGCGGGTAGGGCAACGGATCGCTCGCATCTTGCGCACCGAGCCATGACGTGAGTCTGGTGGGCGTCCAAGCGCCGGTTTGGCCCTTAAAGGTCGCCGAGCGTGATGAAATTCACGCTGAGTCGGCGCCCCGATGTGGTTCGACAGCGCTGGGTACATCGCCGCTTCTCAAATGTGTGGAACTTCTGCAAGCTGGGGCGGGCGTCCTTCAACCTCCTTAATGATGCCCCGTCCAAGCGGTGAAACGTCGTGACGCGGGACTCCAGCGCGCTTTCCTCGATGTAGCTGTCCTGCGATCCCGGTCTTGAGTTCATCTGCTGCGCTCTTATTGAAGGCCAGAAGCAGGATCTCATCGGGCCGGTAGAGCTGCCTTTCCAGGACATTGGCCACCTTGCAGACCCTGGTCGCGGATTTGCCCGACCCGGCCGAGGCGACGAGCAGATTGTTGTCCTCCAGGCGGATACATGCATCGCGTTGCTGATCGAAAAAGGAGTCGAAAAATGGCTGGAATTTGCGCACCTCCGCGGCAACGAACGCTTCATTGTAGGCGTGACGAACCCCCGGGTCTCAGCATGGCGAACGAAGCCGGCAGGGACGCCTTGAGCCCGGCCGGCGATGCCGGCGACGGTCCATTTGGCGACCGGATCGTAGGCGGTGAAGTGCTTGACGGCCTTGCCGGGGCGAGATTGACGAAGACGGTGTCGATCGGACGATCTGGCCGGGCCATTTCGACTTGAGGCCCTTGGGCAGGCGTCTGGCGTAGCGCTTGCCGACAAGGCGGAAGCGTCGGCCACCGGGCTTGCGGCGCAAGGTCGGGACCGGCATGACTAGACCGCGCCGCATCAGGCTGGTGAAGATGCGGCCGATGGTGGAGATTGAGACCGCAACGGCCTCCGCGGCGGATCAGCCAGGCCAGCTTTCGCTTGCCCCACATCGGTTTGTCGCCGCGCAACTCCTCGACGGCTTGCACCAGCGCCGGGCTCCATTGCGGCCGGCGAACCCGGCGCGGCGGCGATCTGGGTTCGGGCTGTTTGGCCCAGCGGTAGAGGGAGGCGCGCGAGGCACCAACGGCTTTGGCCGCGTCACCGGCCGACAGGCCGGCGGCGCGTGCGCTTTGCCAGCGCCTGACGGCGTCCATACGGATCGCGGCTTCATTCGATAGGGATTTCGCCGCGATCCGTGACGCCAGAGCACCGGCTCTGATAACATGACGCGGCAGGCCAAAAACCTGCATCGGGGGTTCTCCTGAAGTTTGATCTTCGCAACTTCAGCTTCGGAGACCCCCGAACTTTTCTCAAGCCATCCGTCTCACATCTGTCTGGACCTGCACACCCAGCATACGCCAGTCAGTGAGCTGCTTCGATTGTGTCTCAGAACATCGTCATGCTGCGGTCCTACATGTCATATTGGTTGTGAGTTGATAGACACCGCTTGGAGGTGAGCAAGTGGTTCGAGAGTGTTCACAACCCCTTGCGAGCCTTAGTGTGTTATGCGTGGTAGGCTGGCTGAACGAGATCACCGCCGAGCAGGTGGGCGCCGGGACCACTTCGAGGTTACATCGCCGTTCCGTCGACGCTCGGGTGGAACGGCCTCCCGGCCAACGGCCGCCGGCCCCGAGGCAGGGCTCATCGAGATGATACGACCGCCTTGGAACAAGATGGGGTAGAGCAGATGAAGCGTTGGCAGCGTGTCTCCATCGACGCGAGCGGGGAGGATGGGATCACGATCATTCGCATCACGCGCGGCCGCAAGGGCGACGCCATGGCTACGTTGGAATCGTTGAAGTGGTTTGAGCTGGACAGTCACAAATACACCGGTTACGCCCCGGCTCAGGAAACGGGGCGGCGTCCAGCGGTGGAGGTGCTCGATGACTTAAAAAGGTGCGGGCAGTCGTTGCGCTTGAGAGCGACGACATTTGGGATCCGGCACGGGGTGACCTGCTGCCAATCGGCAGTTAACAGGGTCCGACAAAAGTGTGCACAACATGCTGCTGAAGTGGCCTCCGGAAGCGCTGCCGGAAGTTACGCGTCTTGACCTTGATATGGTCGATATGGTCATACTGCATCGACGATGTCGCGCCCCTTCGGCATGCCGCGCGGATCAATGCCCGATCCGCCGTGATGAGACTCGTCCCTCGGCTGTGCGGCAACGGAAACGGCGTCTTGCGGTTTCCCACGCTGGCCAGCCCAGCCGACAGATCGGTCAGCTCGTGGGCGACGAGGTGCACCACCTCCTCTTCCGTCGGATGCGTCCACGGACGCCGAGCATGGCCGAAGCAAGAAGCACGCGCCGGAATTTCTCGAGAGATCTTGGCCCAGACGACGACGTTTGCCGCACCCGTCTCATCCTCCAGAGGAACATGAAGCCTTTGGCCGAGCCCGGCCGCTGCCGGACCAGCACCAGGCCGGCGGCCTCGAGCCAGCTTCTGCCTCGCGCCTGCATAGCATCCTGACAGGTCACGGTGCGGCGCCGGTTAGGCGGCACGCCGATTTTGGCAACGCTAGCCTGTGAACTGGAGAATGAAGGTCGGACTTGCGGCACATCGATTACGTTCAAATGATAAGTGCTGCCCGGCGAGGTCGTTTCAGCGCATCTCGACTGATGGGTCGGCAAGACAATGCGGAACGGAAATTATCGCAGGCGTAAAGGACGGCTTTCGGGGCCGGAAGCTTCGGGCCTGGAACCGGACCCCAGTTTGGCGCAAGCATCGTGGCCTCCGCCCGGTCAGGCATTCACCGGCTCGCGAAATGCCAATTGATTCTGCTTAACCGGGCATGCCTAAACGGCCACTTGCGTTCCGATCTCGACCACACGTCCGGTCGGGATCTGGAAATACTCCGTCGCGTCGGCGGCCGTGCGCGCCAAGCCGATGAACAGCTTGTCCTGCCACACCGGCATGCCGGAGTTGGGTGACGCCTTGAGCGAGCGACGCGACAGGAAGAAGGACGTCGTCATGATGTCGAACTTCCAACCCTGCTTGCGGCAGATCGCCAGCGCACGCGGGATGTTAGGCTGTTCCATGTAGCCGAAGGTCAGTGTCACCCGCATGAACAGCTCATTGATCGTTTCCATCTTGATCCGCTCGCTGTCGGGCACCACGGGCTGCTGCGCCGTCACCACAGAAAGGATGACGTTCTGTTCGTGCAGCGCCTTGTAGTGCTTCAGGCTGTGCATCAACGCGGTCGGCGCACTGGCGGGATCGCTGGTCAGGAACACGGCCGTACCGGACACCAGCTGCGGTTTCTTCTTCAACAGATTGCCCGCAAGGAAATCGAGCGGAATCTCGTTCCTGCGCGTCTTGTCAAATAGATACCTGCTGCCTCTTATCCAAGTCCACATGGTCATCACGATCACTGCGGCAATGGCAAGCGAGGCCCAGCCGCCTTCGAATACCTTGACGATGTTAGCTGCAAAGAAGCCGGTATCGATGAAGACGAACACCGCCATTAAGGCTATCGCGACGCCGAGCGGCCATTTCCAGATGCGCGTCATCACAACAAAAAGCAGTATGTTCGTCACCAGCATATTGCCGGTCACCGAAATACCGTAGGCCGAGGCCAGCCGGCTGGATTCGCCGAAGCCGACCACCAGCAGCATCACCACCAGCGCCAGCATCAGGTTGATGCGCGGCAGATAGATCTGGCCCGACTGTTTTTCCGACGTGTGCTGGATGACGAAACGCGGCAGCATGTTGAGCTGTACCGCTTGCCTGGTCAGCGAAAAGGCGCCGGAGATCACCGCCTGGCAGGCGATCACGGTCGCCGCCGTGGCAAGCACGACCATCGGAATAAGCGTCCAGCCCTGGTTCATCTCGAAGAACGGATGACCGACAACGCCGCCATTTGCCAGCACGAAGGCGCCTTGCCCGACATAATTGAGCAACAGACAAGGGAACACGATCGCCAGCCAGGCGAGCACGATCGGCTTGCGGCCGAAATGGCCGAGGTCGGCGTAGAGCGCCTCGGCTCCGGTGACGGCGAGGAAGACTGCACCAACCGTAACGAAGGCGACGTCAGGCGAGTTGACCAGGAACGACACGATGTAATGCGGGCTGATTGCCAGCAGGATTTCCGGGTCGTCCATGATGTGGTTGAGCCCGGAAAGGCCGATGGCCAGGAACCACAGCGCGGTAACGGGTCCCAACACCAATCCTACGCCGCCGGTGCCAAACCGCTGTACCGCAAACACGATCGCCAGGATGGCCAGTGTCAGCGGCACCACATAGGGTTGGAACGTCGGCGTGACGACATTCATACCTTCGACCGCCGACAGTACCGAGATTGCCGGCGTAATGACGGCGTCGCCAAAAAAAAGCGCCGCGCCGACGATGCCGATGCCGATGCCGAGGATCACCGCAGAGCGGGTCGGGAAACTGTTGCGCGCCAGCGCCATAAGCGACAGCACCCCGCCCTCGCCTCGATTGTCGGCGCGGAGCACGAACATGATGTATTTGATCGTCACGGTGATCGTCAGGGACCAGATGATCAGCGAGAGTACGCCGAGGATGTCGCCACGGCTGGCGACGTTGCCACCCGCTGATGCATGCAACGCCTCGCGAAATGCATAGATCGGGCTGGTGCCTATATCGCCATAAACGACACCTAGTGCGCCCAACATCAGCGCCTTGGTGCTGTGCTGCTCGACCTCAGAATGGCTCGATTGTTCGACAGGTTCTGCCTCGTTACCAGCATTGGTAAGGGCCATGGACGACACTCCGATAAGCGCGCGGTGCTCTACGCTTGCTGCACTGCAATATCAAGTTCCGTCACGTAATGTCTGCCGTCTCGCCTGTCGTTGCTCGCCTTGGTAGACTCGCCAGCCCCCAGCCCTACCCAGCAGCAATAGCGCCCCGGCAGAACCCTCAATCGCCCAGATCAATGAATGGTTATCGCCCACAGTGCCCCCCCGCGATGCGGCCGATGGCGACCAGGGTGTCGTGGGCGCACAAGGATGGCGCTTTCCTGATGACGCCGTGCTCCAGGTGTGATCGCACCGTTGCTGCGCAAGCCATTTACTTGCTCGTCCCAGCGAGGACCGTGGCCAACTGGAACGCAGGGCCACGCCGCTCACCGGCCGCACTTTGCGGCGCAGATAACGATTCGATCTCCGCGGCGAGATTCTGGTTGAAGAAGCCACCAAGCTTGTCGAAGGACACACGGTCGTAATATCGACATGCCAGTATCCGCAACCCAGAAAAGCTCCTTCGGCTCCGCTGCGCGCGCCACGAACAACCCGATCTTCTCTGCGAAGAGGACGCCGTAATCCTTCAGGTTGAAGCCAAACCGGGGGGCGGCCGTGACGTATGGGCGAAGGGCTAGGAGGCGGGTTCGGTGAGGAACGGCATTGATGTCCACGCCGTCTCCTGGAAAGACAGAGGAATGCGGTGTCACCGACTGGCGCCGGAGGTTGATCCGGTGATTAGGAGGAGCACTCGTTGTCGGATTCTCGACGATGTCGGACATCTGACACAACGCTGCCAGAGCGATCGCGTTGTTCCGAAACGATTTTCCCAGTTGGCACGACGGTTGCGGTCCCTATGCGCAAAAGCACTGCGATGCCGCACCGACTGGAAGAACTCATCAATGATCACGCTTTTCGAACATGTGGGCGCCGCTACCAGCACTGAGCGTTCCCGAGCCGACGGAAGCCTCTATCCCTTCTTTCTGAAGGCTGTCCGGACATGAACGCATTTGATGTCCGTCCAACGCTGGATGCTCCCGACGACGATCCCTATGTCTGGCTTGAAGATGTAGAGGGCGAGCGGGCACTTGCCTGGGCCGCCGGCCAATCGGCAAAGACCCTGAAGCACTTCAGTGGAACGCAGTTCGAGCGCGACCGCGCGACTCTGAAGGCAGGCCTGTTCCCTAAGCGGCGTCGCATCTCCCCCGGCCGAGTCGCATGGCTTGAATCCGATATCAGGGCTTGGATGGAAACTAGATCTGAGAGCCGCACCGCATGAATGTAGCCTCCCAATATCTTCTCCCGTCTGTGGCGCATCACGAAGCCGGGCACGCGGTGGCCGCCATCGTTTTGCACCGTCAGATGTTCGACGACGACCGTGAACTCCCTGCTTTCTCAAGTGTTAGTATTTACCCCGACGCCGGTGACGGAGAGTGCGGTGGTTTTGTCGAAGGCACGGTTTTCTATTCAGCGCAAGGATTCACCTCGGAGCTAAAGCCGATTTTCGAGAACGATATGGATCGACATTTCCAACGCGATGAAGCGATCCAAGAGATAGTTGCGTGTCTGGCAGGTCCTTTTGCAGAATCCGCATTCGAAGG
Source organism: Mesorhizobium sp. M6A.T.Ce.TU.016.01.1.1 (assembly GCF_003997065.1). NCBI lineage: Bacteria > Pseudomonadati > Pseudomonadota > Alphaproteobacteria > Hyphomicrobiales > Phyllobacteriaceae > Mesorhizobium > Mesorhizobium sp. M6A.T.Ce.TU.016.01.1.1. The sequence goes on from NZ_RZTJ01000033.1 coordinate 7,951, forward strand.
CTATCTGGACCCGCGCGATATGGCGATGAATGCGTCCGATGGGAATGAGGGGAGCAGCGACTACGCGGATGCCAAGCGAATCTATGGTGAGTTGCGGTTCCTGATGCCGCGCCGCCCCCGTTGGAGGCGGATCGAAGATCGCACGGCCCGGCTAGTACTCGATCACTGGTCAGCCATCGAAGCATTGGCCGCGCATTTGCTGGTCAAGCATGATCTCCAATTCGATGAGGCTCTGACGATTGTTGCGCCGCATCTTCCGCCCATGCCAGCAGCTACGCCGCCAGAGCGTCATCCGCAGCCTGCTTGATCAGCCATTCGATGTGATTTGACCACATCTGCAACACCTCGCGCTTCTCCTTGACGTTGCTATAGAGATCGTAGATTTCGCCAATGTCTCCGGTGCGGGCTCACAGCCCGTCCATATAGCCGCCAGTCTGCTGCCTTCGAGTGGCCCATGTTGGCCGCGGCCAGGAAGTGGCGACGATTGAAAGGACAAAATCAGTTGCCGAAACTCATCGCAGGTGACGGTCTGGTGGCAATTTGGGCACATCTTGTGTCTCGTCGCCAGTAAACACGGATGCCCGGCAGGAGACTGAGCTCGCTGCCGGCGGAAATCGTAGAGCGCCAGCGACGCATTCTGATCTTTCGTCAGGCAGTCGACCGCCTTGGCATACGCCTCGGCCTCCATCTCGATCGACCTGAACCGGTATCTTGTGCGCCATCCGGACGATCTGGGAAAGCTTGGCCGGGCCGGCGCCTTCCCAGGCGCACGGGAAGCGCGACGACCCATGTGGACCCTGGATTTCACTCCGCACTTACGCTGCTTTGGCCTTGTCAGCAGCCTGAGCATAAAGCGTGCTCAGCTTTCAGGCCGAGCACTCATCCATTGTTGACAGCACCTGTCGTCATTCAGGATCGCCCCATTCTCGCAGGCCGCTTGCAGCTTTCAGGCTGTTGTCAGCCAGGGCCGCCATAAAGGGTCTCGTTAAACAACATTCAGGAGGCCGTTCCAATGATCAATCAGTTTGCGAGACTTTTTCGAGGACCAGGTATGCAGGCTTGTTTCAGGACAAAGAACTTTCTGGCGGCAACCACCGCGATGACGACGGTATTCCTGCCGGCTGTGTCTCTCGGGGTGGGTCTGGTAGCATTTCCAACTGGAGAAGCGTTGGCCGACGACCCGATTTCGATCCCGCTGGAGTATGTCGGGGAAGGCCATGACCGCCTGGGCATCTGGGCCAAGATCAACAATGGCAACGCGCAGCGATACGTATTCGACACGGGCTCGGACCAGCTCAACACGCAGATCGGGTCAGAGGTGACCGGGGTCCGCCCGATTGCCGACACGCCTTACGTATATACGTACGGGGACGGAACGTATGGCAATAAGCTTCAGAACGTGGAAATTGATAAATTTACATATGTCGATCCAGATCAAAAGATAACAATCGACGGGCCATCTGTAAGCGATAAGAAATACCGGGCTGCTCGCATTCTCGATTTTGTCTATACCCATGCGTATTGCAAGGACAACAATCTTAAGTGCACGCCGGGATCCGTGACGGATGGACTTAAAGATATGTATGGTCAGGATCTCCAAGAACCTTATCACGCCGATAAGGAGCAGCGGGCGAAAATGACCGCTGGCAAGATGGCAGACGAAGGCGGCGATTTCGCAGGTACACTCGGGGCCGGCGATTTTCTTGGCAAGACAAGTGTCTGGGGCATGATGGGCAGTGTCACCAGGTCTGGCTACGTGGTCTCCGCCAATGTGAATCCGGATTCCGAGAGCGACCAAACGCCTGGCTGTTCCCCCTGCACGATTGTCAACCTCAATCCAAGCCTCCGGGCCCAATATACTAATGCCATGCCATGGGGAGAACCCGAGGAAAAAGATCAGGATTCTTATCAGAATTTTCCTGGCTCTGGCGCCAATGCCTCGACCGAATACGAAGGCAGCTACAATCTGCAGTACACGGTTAAGGATGGAGCCCCACCAATCACCGACCCCAACAAGACCGCGGTATTGCTCGACACCGGCACACCGGGCGGTGGCAGTCTGGAGATCAGTGATGCGATGCTGAAGCAATTTCAGGATGCGGGCGTCGAACTTAAAAATGTTCGGAGAAATGAGCAACGCGAGATCGTAAGCGCATCGGGCAACATCCCGAGCGTTACAATCGCAGGAACGGATGGCGATCCGGTAAGGCTGGACAATATCGACTTCACCTACACCAGCGGCACGACGGAACAACCCAACGACCAGACCAGTTTTGTTGCCGGTCTTGACTTCTTCAAAAACAGATCGGTCATTTTCGATCTGGAGAAGAAGTATACCGCTTATTCGTCACATTTCGTCACTGCCAGCAACTTCTCTACCGATTCATCCGCACCCGAAGGGACCGGTCTGAGCAGGATCACGACGAGCATGGGGAATGAGGGCGGGGTCGGCATAGCGGGTGTCGTCTCCGGCTCCGGATCGCTGACGCTTGATACAAAGACGGTGGTCCGGATGACGAATGTCAACACCTACACCGGCGAGACGAATATTGCTCAGGATGCCTATCTCTCGCTTGCGGGGCTCGGCAACATCCAACGGTCAGCGAAAGTCGTTGCAGACGGCACGCTCGATATCTCCGAACATGGAAATGGCAGCGACTATTGGGGAATCTCCGACGCCTACAACGATGCCCGTATTCGTAGCCTGAGTGGCAGCGGAACGGTCGAACTGGGCAAGCGTACCCTGGTGCTAACGGCTTCGAACGACACTTTCGCCGGCAGCATCAACGACCTCGACGTTGATAACAATAATATGGGCGGCAAACTATTCGTTGCCGGTGGCGTGCAAACGCTGAGCGGAAAGAACAATTTTTCCGGCATGACGACGGTCGGTTCCGGCGCGGGATTGCTGCTTGCCGATACAGGTGTGCTTTCCCATGATGCGACCACGTCCGGCTTTCTCGGGAATGACGGGCAGATCGGGGGCACGGCTATCGCAAACAGCGGCGGTGTCGTCGCAGGCGGCGGCACCTACGGTGCGGTCACCATTTCCGAGGGCGGCACGGTCGCTCCTGGCAGTGCGACCGATCCGAGCAGGATCGTCACCACAATGACTGTCACGGGCGATTTCGCGCAGCAGTCCGGATCGATCTATCAGGTCGACCTCGCAAGGTCGTCCGATCTCATCGATGTTGGCGGAGCAGCGGCGATCGACAGCGGCGCGCAGATCGAGCTCCTGCGGCAGGGAACGCTATCGGTCGATGCCCGATATACTCTGCTCTCCGCAGCAGGCGGCGTAAGCGGCACCTATGGCGGGCTGACGGGGGCTCTGGCGACAGACGCGACGCCCTTCGTCGATTTCCAGCTCGTCTACGATGCCAACAATGTCTATCTCGATATCAGCCGCACATCGACGGCGTTTGCCGATGTAGCCAGCACCTTCAATCAACGCTCGGTCGCCGCAGCGGCTCAGGCGCTTGGAAGCGGTAATCCGATCCAGGACAACATCCTGTTCCTGACGGCGCCGGAAGCCCGCAACGCTTTCGATATGCTATCAGGCGAGGTTCATGCTTCCATTCATAGCGGCCTCATCGAGGACAGTCATTCTGTACGCGATGCCGCGAGCGAACGGATCCGTGCGGCGTTCGACGGCGTCGGTGCCTCCAGCGTTCCGGTGATGACTTATGGGCTGGGTGGTCTGGAACTGGCCCCGGCAACGAGTGAGAATTTCGCCGTATGGGGCCGTGGCTTCGGCGCCTGGGGTCATCTCGACAGCGACGGCAATGCCGCCGGTCTCGATCACTCGACAGGCGGCTTTCTGGCTGGCGGTGACGCGGCTGTCGGCGAAAGCTGGCGGCTCGGCCTCATCAGCGGCTACAGCCATACCTCCTTGGAGGCGGACGATCGCGCGTCGTCGGGCTCGAGCGAGAATTACCATCTCGGTCTTTTTGCCGGCACGCAGAACGGCAATCTCGGTTTTCGTTCCGGCCTTGCCTATACCTGGCACAGCATCGAGACCGGCAGGTCCGTGGTCTTTCCAGGCTTCGCCGACAGCCTTTCGGCCGATTACGACGCCGGCACGTTCCAGGCCTTTGGCGAGCTCGGCTACCGTATCAATACGGCTTCGGCTTCCTTCGAGCCCTACGCTAATCTCGCTTATGTGAATTTTGACGCCGATGGCTTCACCGAGAATGGCGGCGCAGCCGCCTTGTCGAGCGGGGATCGCTCGAGCGACACGGCGTTTACCACGCTAGGTCTGCGTGCGTCGACGGTACTGACCCTCGGCACCGTGACTGCTACCGCGCGCGGCGGTCTTGGCTGGCGCCACGCCTTCGGCGACGTCAGGCCGGATACCGCTCTTGCCTTTGCTGGCGGTTCCTCCTTCGCCATCAAGGGCGTGCCGATCGCAAAGAACGCAGCTCTGCTCGAAGCTGGGCTGGACGTAAACATCACCGAGAACGCGACGTTCGGCATCGCCTATCAGGGACAGATCGCCTCGGATGCCCAGACACACGGGTTCAGCGCCAAGCTCGGCGTCCGTTTCTAAATCACCCGCAAAAGAGATTGGTTATGAAGTCAGTGAGTGCATTTTCTTTTACCGTCGTTCTCGGCTCAGCGACGGTGATGTCTGTGTCCGCCGCGCGAACGGACGATGCCTGCTACAACAAGGCACAAAGCCTATGATGACGCAATGTTCAATCGACGACCTGAAGCCAGTCGATGGCGAGCTTGACAAGCTCTACAAGGAGATGGAGACCCGGCTCAAAGAGTCCCGGCGCATGTCCAGGAACTGGTCGAGACCGCGAGGGGCTACAACGCCACCTCGGAGAACACGCGCGACGCCTACCCCAAGGATTGGCGGCATTTTTCCTCCTGGTGCCGGCGCGCTGGCTTCGATCCCCTGCCTCCGGGCTCGAAGGTGATCAGGCTCAATATCAGCGCCTGTGCCTTGGGCACCGCCGCCGGCGATCCGAAGCGTGGCGCCCCTGCCCTTTCGGTTGCGACCATCGAGCGGCGGCTTTCCGGCCTCGCCTGGAACTTTACCCAGCGCGGCCGGCCGTTGGACCGCGCGGAGCGGCATATCTATACGGTTCTTGCCGGCATTCGCCGCGCAAGCACGCAAAAGCCACCGCGGCAGAAAGAGGCGGTCCTGGCGACGATCTGCTGGCGATGATCGCCACGCTCGGCCACGACCTCAGGGCCTGCGCGACCGCGCTATTTTGCTCCTGGGCTGTGGCGGCGGCCTGCGGCGCTCCGAGATCGTCGGTCTCGACGTCATGCGCGACGACAACAGCGATGGCGCCGGCTGGATCGAGATTTTTGACGGCAAGGGCTGCTGGTCACCCTGCGCGGCAAGACCGGCTGGCGCGAGGTCGAGGTCGGCCGCGGCTCCAGCGACCACACCTACCCCGTAGTCGCGCTCGAGAGCTGGATCCGCTTTGGCCGCATCGCACGTGGACCCCTGTTCCGCCGCATCTTCAAGGACAACAAGACCGTCGACGTCGAACGGCTCTCCGACAAGCACGTCGCCCGCCTGGTCAAGCAGGTGACGATCGCCGCCGGCGTCCCCTCCGATCTCCCGGAAGGGTAACGGGCGCTGCTGTTCTCGGGCCAGTCGCTGCGCGCCGGACTTGCCTCGTCGGCCGACGTCGAGGAGCGTTACATGCAGAAGCAGCTCGGCCATGCCTCGGCCGAGATGACCCGCAAATATCAGCGGAGGCGCGGCAGATTCCGGACCAACCTCACCAAGGCGTCCGGGCTCTGAGAAACCCCTCCCCTCCCTCGGCTGGTCGCTAGGTCGTGGGGGTCAGGTTCTTTGAGTGATGACAACACCTCGTCGAGCACAGCGAACGCTGCGTCCAGACTGTCGGCGGCCGACGCTTCGTAGTCAGGGCATGATCATCAGCTGTGCAATGGCGCGGCCGACGAATTCATTGTTGAGTTTTTCCATCCGCTGTCTGGTTCGAGCGACCTGTTCTGGGAGCGCACGCAGAGCGTTGACGACCTCGTCCAATTGCGACCGGGCTGCGGCGGCGATGTCGAAGATGTCGCGCGGGTTGGCTTCCGAAATCCCCGGTAATAGACCTTCTTGGCGATGATTTCCGGGATGGTCTCGAGCCGCACGGTCCTGCCTTCCACCACGCAGGTCTAGAACGGCTTCGTTGTTAGCGCTCCGGCCACGATGAAGTCGATTTCGCCAACGTCTTCGAAGGCGAATTTCTGGAACCGAAGCCCGTCCCCCAAATAGTCGGACGGCATCGTTTCAAAGTGCAGGTGGCTTTTGGATGGTCGATGACCGAGCAATTGAGGGTCGTCGAGGAAAATATCGATGTCGTGGCTTTCGCGATGGCCGATCTGGATCATCATAGCCGTTCCGCCGCCAAATGACCATTCAAAGTCGTAGCCCCGGCATTCCCGCGAAGCTGGCCGATCAGGTCGATATAATACGAAAAAGCCGCCGCCATTCGGACGGGCGTCGGCTATCATGTCCAGCCATTACGCGGCGAGCGGATAGCTTTCGCCGGACCAGGCAGAGAACTTGGCGGCAAAAGCCTTCATCTCGTCGACCGAATGTGGTGCGCGGTTGCGAACTCGACTTGCTGGGCCAGTCACGAGAACTGCAGGCACGACTGTGCCCCCTTGCCCGCCCCCACGGACGTCCAAACATGCAATTTGGCAAAGCACCGGCGCCGAAGCCACCCGACCTCGATGACGCCATTTCGTCGAAGCATGTGTCGTCGGCACTGTGCAGGGCAGAAGCAGGCTGTCGGTCCCGCGCAGCGACAGCAAGCGCGGCCTGAGCATGCGAAGGGAGTCGCTTTGATAGGAGTACCCGGCTGGGTTCCGTTCAGGACGTTCCCTGAAGACTTGGTGGCGTGGCGGTGGCTTCGACGCTGGTGGTGGGCAGGTTGTCGTAGCCCGGGTGCAATAAGCTTAGTCATCTAGGTCTCCTGGGGGAAATTTCCGCCATTGGGGGCCAAGTTTCACGCTATGCCAGCCCGTAGTTGTACAGGTGAAGCCGACTGGTCAGTGGACCGCAAAACGAAAGGCGCGCCGCTTCTCTTTGGTGATGCTCGCGCCGCGCTTTCTTCGCTGACGGTATGGAGATGAAGCGCGGCATGCCCCTGTAGCAGCCGATTTCACAACCAGACTTGCGCCCGCACTGCCCCTGTTGCTGCGGCATACCAATGCGTGGCGTCAGGAAGACTTCGTCGACCATTAGCCGTCTCGCTGAGATACTACCGAGCCCGAGCTCCCCTATCCTAGACCCTCGTATCGCATATCGGACGGCCCCACATCAGCCCAAGTTGCCATGGGGACCAGCCCCATGCGTTCGCCCGAATGCAGCTTCCTGGCTTGATCGACAGCAATCCAGGGGACGGTGCAGGCCAAGATTGCGGCAGGGCTTGGGCAACCATCAGGTCGCCCAAGGGGTGCCCCACCCTTCTCCTCAGAACTCAGCTGCTTCCAGCTGGCGGCTGAAACTCACAGGCGCAGCCAGCTTGGTCTCTAACCGCATCGATCGCATCATGGTGTCTGCCATGAATCCGTGTGCGTGAAGCGCTCCAGAGCGAAGATGTTGGGCGTCAACCAGGTTCACCAATGAGCTTCACTGCTCGAGTTCTGCACGGTGTCACCGCCTGGCGCCGGAGGTTGATCCGGTGATTAGGAGGAGCACTCGTTGTCGGATTCTCGACGATGTCGGACATGTGACACAACGCTTCCAGAGCGATCGCGTTGTTCCGAAACGATTTTCCCAGTTGGCACGACGGTTGCGGTCCCTATGCGCAAAAGCACTGCGATGCCGCACCGACTGGAAGAACTCATCAATGATCACGCTTTTCGAACATGTGGGCGCCGCTACCAGCACTGAGCGTTCCCGAGCCGACGGAAGCCTCTATCCCTTCTTTCTGAAGGCTGTCCGGACATGAACGCATTTGATGTCCGTCCAACGCTGGATGCTCCCGACGACGATCCCTATGTCTGGCTTGAAGATGTAGAGGGCGAGCGGGCACTTGCCTGGGCCGCCGGCCAATCGGCAAAGACCCTGAAGCACTTCGGTGGAGCGCAATTCGAGCGCGACCGCGCGGCTCTGACAGCCATTTTCGACAATCGCGACAATCTTCCCCTGATCGCGCGCCGTAGTCAGTACCTCTACAATTACTGGCGAGATGACGGTAATCCACGCGGACTGTGGCGCCGGACCACCCTTGCCGCCTACATGAAGGCGGATCCCCAATGGGAGCTACTGCTCGATCTGGATGCTCTCGCGGCTAGCGACGGAGAGGACTGGATCTGGGACGGCGCGTCCATCGAGCCGGAGAGACGGGAAAGAGCCGTTCTGCGCCTGTCGCGCGGCGGCAGCGACGCGGTCGTGCATCGCGAATTCGACCTGATCTCTCTGAGCTTTGTCGCCGACGGCTTCAACCTCCCCGAGGCCAAAGGCTACGTTAATTGGATGGACCCTGACACGCTTCTGCTTTCCAGTGCGCTTGGTAATGGCATGGCCACCCGCTCCGGCTATGCGCGCACCGTTCGACTGTGGAAGCGTGACGCGGATCCCCTCACCACGCCGGCAATCTTCGAGGCCGGGTTCGAAAGCTTCCAAGTGTCTGGTCATTCGGACCGCACCGGCCGCAGCGAGCGCCTTTGGTTCATCGAGCAGCCGGCCTTCTTCGAGAAGATCAGCTGGATCGGCGATAGGAGCGGGCCGAGGAGGCAGATCGATCTTCCTCGCGACGCGTCGTGGCGGGTCTTCGGCGACTGGCTGGCGGTAAGGCCGCGCAAGCCCTGGACGGTGGGAGGCACCACCCATCCCGCCGACGCGCTGATCGTCATCTCGCTTTCCTCTTTCCTCGCTGGCGGACGCCGTTTTGAGACCCTGTTTCAACCAGGGGAAAGGCGCTCCATGCAGTCATTCTTCTGGAATGACGGGAAGCTCATTATCTCTTACCTCGTCAATCTCGCACCGCGTTTCGAGATGTTCACTCCCGGCCACCAGGAATGGACGCGCCGAGTCCTGAACACCCTGCCCGCCGAAGGTACTGTCGACGTCTGGTCATTCGATGCGGCAGTTCACGAGACCAATGGAGAGGTCCTGATCTGTGCTCAGGATCCGATCACGCCGCCGCAGCTCTTGCTGTTCGATCTGAATGCCGCGCCGTCTCTCAGCGCTTCAGCAATCCTGAAGCGCAGCCCGGAGAATTTCGATGCATCCGGACTGGTGGTCACGCGCCACGAGGCAGTCTCTATCGATCATGAGCTGATCCCCTATACGCAGGTTGGTCCGGCGAACGGGAACGGAGATGCTCCGATTCACCTTTCCGCTTATGGCGGGTTCGGCGTATCACTCCTGCCCTACTACAACTCCCCGCTGGGCAAGCTGTGGCTCGAGCGCGGCGGCACGTGTGTCGAGGCGAACATCCGCGGCGGCGGCGAGTTCGGCACCCGCTGGCACGAAGCCGGGCGCAGGGAGGGCAAGCGTCTCGCCCATGACGATTTCGCCGCCGTTGCCGCCGACCTCGTGCGAAGGGGCATCACCCTGCCGAGGCGGATTGCCGCCGAGGGTGGCTCAAATGGCGGCCTGCTGATCGCAAACATGCTGACCCGCTATCCTGAGCATTTCGGGGCTCTGTTCTGCACAGCACCGCTTATCGACATGCGTCGCTACACCAAGCTCTTGGCGGGCGCGAGCTGGATCGACGAATATGGCGATCCCGACAAGGTTCACGATTGGGCTTTCCTGAAGGAAATCTCCGCCTATCACGCCGCAGCGCCGGGACAGCCCTATCCGCCTATCCTGATCGCCACCACGAAACGCGACGACCGCGTCCATCCGGGCCATGCGCGCAAGATGGCCGCAAAACTGCAGGCTCTTGGCTATCCCGCTTACTTCTACGAGGCCAGCGCAGGCGGGCACGGCTGCGGCGAGGACAATCGGGAGCAAGCCGCATTCATCAGTCTAGGCACCAATTTTCTCCGCAGCGCAATCGGCTTCAACGATCACCTTCCGGAGACGGCGGAACGCGTTGCAACGCAAGTGGGGCATTTGAGGTCCATCAACAATTCATTCGAGCAGGAGACGAAATAGTGCAGTGCATCCTTTCTGAACATCAAGGAGTGAATCTCATGGCGAGAACGCGAATGGGCGTAGCGCGGGCAACAGCAGCGGCGGTGGCCCTGATCATGGTGGGACAGCAGGCCGTCGCCGCGGAGCCTGCGCAAGCAGAGACCGTCCTGGCGGAGACGGGAGCCTCGGTCAGCGAAGCGCCAATCCCTTGGCAGGTCCGCCTGCGGGCGTTGGGCGTCGTTACGAAAGATCTGGGCTACGTTGATACGCTTCCCGGCTCCGGTCTTTCGTATTCGGACACGGTGACGCCGGAACTCGATATCTCGTATTTCTTCACCGACAACATCGCCGCCGAACTCATACTCGGTACCACTTATGCCAACATCGCGGGCCAAGGGACGATCGGAGGGTTGGGCAACATCGGCAAAGTTTGGCTGCTGCCGCCGACGCTCACGTTGCAGTACCATTTTACCGATCTCGGCGCGTTCAAGCCTTATGTCGGCGCCGGCGTGAACTACACGATCTTCTACAACCAGGACACTGGCAGCGCTGATGCTCTCAAGGTGAAGAACACGTTCGGCACGGCGCTGCAGGTCGGATTCGACTACATGGTGGACCAGCACTGGGGCCTCAACTTCCACGTGAAGAAGCTTTTCCTGAAGCCGGACTTCGACGTCACGGTGGCCGGCGCGAAGCTGACGGGGAAGGCGGAGCTCGATCCCTGGCTGATAGGCGCAGGTGTCACCTACCGCTTTTGAATATCAGAGTGAAGTCTGCTTCCCGACTGCCGGTTTAAATGAAGGGCGCCTCGCGCGCCCTTTTTTACGGTCGACACTGCAGGGCGAGACCTCATGAAGCCGATTGTCGAGAGGGCGGGGCTCTCTTCCGGCGGACCAAGAAGGTGAACTGGCCAGCTGGCCCCGCGCCTGAGATGGAGTGCTCAGAAGCGCTTTGAATCGGGACGGGCTTTGGTATTGTGGGTGGAATGCTTCAGCCAGACTATTTGCCAGCATCGTCTCCCGGACGTCATGTCTGAGCTTCGTGTCAGCGCAAGGCGAACACGCGGCTCCTAGATGCCGACACGATGGCTGGTTCAGCCATACTGCGACAGTTGCCTGTTTTTTCGGTTCCTTTGCTGTTCGCGCGCTAACCGCAACGCTCCATACTAGTCTCGCGTGCCTGTCCCCGTGGGGCGGGCAACAGAAAGCGATTAGGCCCGCTGAAAGAGGCGGACCGCATCCGAAGGACCGTAAACAAGAGAAGGACCTGAAGCGAGAGCGAAGGTTGCGGCAGGCCGCGGCGGGCCTAAAAGGGAATGCCGACCACCCCACGTCCCAGGAAAAGCTGACAAAAACGCAGCGTCCGACTGTCCAATAGGGTGCGCCCGCGCGAGGGCGAGCTAAATGGCAGGGGCTGCCGGGGGACCTAAGAAAAGCGTGGGTTCACAAGCACCCGGCGCGCGCCATCAGGCCGCCAGCTACTTGGAGGGCGGGTGCATCAGCCCTGTTTGTCGGGCCGAACCAGATCCATGTGGCTGACGCCGAGGGCCAATGCCAGTTCATAGATCGTGATAATTGTCGGATTTCTTCGGCCTTTCTCCAAGCCGCTGATGTACTGCTGACTGAACCCGGAAATCTCCGCAAGCTGCTCCTGCGTCAGGCGCTTCCTTTGCCTGATCCTCTGCACATTCCGTCCGACCAACTTGCGCATATCCATGCACGCAAGCCAGCGGATCAGGCGGCTTGAGTTTATCAACTATAATATGTAATCCACATTTAGCAGGCACAGGGCTTCGCGGGTCCATTGGCCGGAGATAGAATTAGCGATGTTGCAGCCCAGATCGAACACGCCGTTCGCCGACGAGGTCCCCTGGTCGGACCGCATTACAGCCTACGACAAGGACCACTTTACAACCTATATGAGGCTCCTGGACGCCTCGGCAGACAACGCCACTGAAGAGGAAATGGCCAAAGTGATCCTCGGCATTGATCCGGCACGCGAACCTGAGCGCGCACGCAACGTTCTTCGCAGTCATCTCGACCGTGCAAACTGGGTGGTGACGAGCGGCTACAAGGATTTGTTCGCCAGTTGACGAAATGGGCGGTGCGGTCGCTTCGCTTCAAGCAACGAAGTCGCGTAACACCATGCATCGACGTATCACCACAGCGCGGATGGCCCAGCGCTTCGCTGTCTCATCATTTTGTCCTCCGCTCGCCAATGGCTGCTTCCCAGGAATGGGTGCGTCGGCGAATCATGACAGGAACGGGTCCGCCGTCTGAGCCGCACCGCATCCGAAGGGCCGGATGGACAACCTACTGAAAGCTCACAGCTGGCTAAGGGTTGCGGGACGCCGCGGCGGGCCTAGAAGGATGCGGCGCCACCTGCTGGGAAAGGCACAAATAGAGCGAATTGCGAGAGTCTAACGACGCGCTAGGAGGCGCAGCGGAATGGTCGAGACGCCAGAGCCAAGAAAAGCGGGGCTCGACCCACCGGCACACGGCACGCGCGGTGATGGGCGCGGGCGCCCACTACGTGCGCAGGCTCAACAGAATCTCACACGGATCAGCACCGAGGGCCGCAGTTACGTCGAGAAACTCAATGATATCGAGACGCCGCTCGCCACCCTCATATTTCGCCACGAAAGATTGCGGACGACCAAGCTTCTCAGCCACCTGCGCCTGCGTCAGCCCTTTGACATTGCGCAGTGAGATCAACTGGGCCAGAAACCGCTGGTGGCGGGGAGATCGAAGAGATTTGGGCATTTAGGTGAACCGGTCAGGTAGAGACCGGCTCAGCGACTAATCCCCGTTTCGGATTATCCCATTTTGGGATATTCTGCCTTGGATCCAGCGATCAACATGCGAGGTTCGCGGCAGACATGAATCGATCAACGGGAACAGATAGGACTCAAAGCTCAACACTGCTCGACGAAGTCCCTTGGTCTGACCGTCTTACCGCCTACGACAGGGCGCACTTTACCATCTATATGAGGCTCCTGGACGCCTCAGCCGATGAGGCGCCCGAAGAGGAAATGGCCCAACTGATCCTCGGCATTGATCCGGCACTTGAACCGGAGCGCGCCAGGAAGGCGCTTCGTAGTCATCTCGACCGTGCGAACTGGATGGTGACGAGCGGCTACAAGGAATTGTTCGCCAGCTGACAAATTCGCAGTGCTCGGTCATAGAAGCAGGCAGTTCCTGTGCCATTGGTCAGGCTGATCGGGGCCTGCACCACAGACGCGCCGGCAAAATGGACCCGGTGGCGAGCACAATTCAGTTCCCAGGAAATCGGGTTTTGGCAATTGTCCGAGCGTCTGACGTGATAGAAGGTTCCGCTCTGTCTGGATGGGTATTAGCCCGGAGCAGCACTCCATATCGTACCGGCGCTCGACGAAGGGTCCACCTCTTCGCTTTCAAGCCGCATAACCGATAGCCATCGCCCTAAGTCAAGGGTTAGAGATTACCGGCAGGCAGGTATGCAAGCGGGCCATCCTCGGAAACTATATAACCGCACGACTAGCTCGTCAGCGACGAAACACCCGCTCGAGCACCCATAGACTATGATCACCGGCGCGGACTGGAAGAATACGGCTGCATCGCCCGAGCCGGCGGAACAGAAGATCTCGGCATCCAGTCAACGCTCGATACAAAGCGCGCGATCGAATGGCCCGAGCACAAGGGGATCAAAAAGCTTCTCAGAGAATTGAGGACCCTTCGGACCCCAAAAGGGCTATAGCCTGATTTTGGGTTCGCACGCCTAGCTTCTTCTTGGCATTGTCCAAATGAAAAGCGATCGTGCGTGGCTTGATACCCAAGATGCGGCCGGTCACCCAGGCTGAATTACCCCGCGCTGCCCACCTCAGGCACTCATATTCGCGGGATGTCAGCGAAATCCCATCCACTGTTCGATCGCTCGGCAATTTGCGGCGAACGCAACGATGAAAGCAGGCCGCCATCAGTTGAAGAGCTTGTTCGTACCGCTCAGCGACCCGAAGAAATACTGGACGAGGCTCATCGGCGGCAAAAGTAACCGCAGCGATGCGGCCGCGGAGATCGACAATTGGGATCGTCAAACCGCAGCAGATGCTGAATTGAGCCGCCTCATCGAATAGCTGCTGTTGAGCCGGCGACATTTTATCGCCTCCCAAATTCGATCCCCAGTGAAACGGGCGGCCGCCATTTCGAGCACGCAAGACCACAGGATCGAGTTTCTCATACTGATTTTCCAGATACTGTCTGGTCCAGCGGGTTGGATAGTTCGAAATTAACCTCGGTTTGCCGGAAGGCCGTGCTGGCAAGGAGAGGTAGGCAAAGAAGATTAGGTCAAGTCGTCCGGCCGCCTCAGCCATGGCATCCCGGAAATCTGCCTCATCGATACTCTGTGACAGTCTTTCAAGGAATGTCTCGAAAACAAGTGGCATGTCCCTCGTCATCGTCGCGCTCGATTCTTCCTCTTTCTGCACGCCTTCCGGCTGCGTCGTGTATGTCCGACAAACGCGATTGAATTCGCGGGCGTCGCTGGGCTGACCGGGCTCCAGAATGCTGCCATGCATTAAGTCATGACCGCCCCTGCACCGACCAAATCAGGAGAAATCATCCTGCGCTGACCAAAAGCCATCATTGACCCCAGCTTTTGCAGGAATTTGGGTCGGCATTAGCATAACAATTCGGATAGCCGCTCATCCCCCACCCGGGGCGCCGTGATCCGCAAAGAAGTGTTGCGATGCTTTCTTTTCTTTGATAGGCAAATCGTCTCAACAATATTAAAATGCCTTTCCTTGTGAACGGGGTGGTGTGTGAGTATCGTCCTTTTATATACCTGATGTGATAAAATACACCGCAATTATTATTCTGTTCTTTGTGATGTGAAGGAAGATAACCTTCGGCATTGCCGCACTTTGGAACCGGCGACCGTGGCCCGCTGCAATGATGTAAAGGGCACGTCTAAGCTCAATCTGCATCGGAACGTGCAGATGACCTTTACCAGACCCTCGATTCCGCACGGGCCATAATGATACTGATTACGTGGGTCAAAAAGGGCGCCCTGCCGGCGGGGAGGTACACCCGCAGGGCGCGCCGCACAGAGGTCCTGGTCGTTGGGCAACAGGACAGCGGCGGCAGAACTGATTCGGTTACAAATCGTGACTGAAATAGCCCGGAGCATGCTCAAGATCAGATATCTGGAATTCAACAGTTTTGGGTCTGCTCGGCGCAGTAGCGCGCAGGGACATGCCTGCCTCCGGACTCGCTCCTTCGCGATCGCAAAATCATACGGCACCCTCGGCCTTCAGCGCGCGATAGGTGGTATCGACCGACTTTACCGTCGCGTCGACAATGATGTCGATCTCTTTTCGGGTAATGATCAGGGGGGGTGCATAACCGAGGATGTCGCCATGCGGCATGGCCCGTCCGATGACACCATTCTCAAACAGAGCAGCTGCAGTGCGCACCCCGACCTGAAGGTCGGGTTCGAATGGTATCCTTTGTTTTGGGTCCCGCATCATCTCTACGGCCGACAGGATACCCACTCCGCGAACTTCACCAACGATGGGATGTCCCGCCAGCTCGGCCTTCATCCGGTCTTGCCAATACGGTCCAACATCGCGGACATGCTCCAAAATATTTTTTTCTTTAAGCAGTCGAATATTGGCGAGCGCGGCTGCGGCACAAAGCGTGTGCCCCGAATATGTCCAGCCGTGGCCGAGTGCGCCGTGCTTCTCAGTTCCTTGTTCCAAAACCGACCAGACACGGTCGCCAATGATTGACCCGGAGATGGGGAGGTAGGCGGAACTCAAACCCTTTGCGATGGTCACGAAATCCGGACGCATGTTATACAGGTGGGAACCGAACTTCTCGCCGGTTCGCGCGAAGCCGCAGACCACTTCATCCGCGATTAGAAGGATATCGTATTTGTCGAGCACCGCTTGAATGGACGTCCAGTACCCTTTGGGGGGCGGCACAATACCTCCTGTCCCAAGTACCGGCTCTCCGATAAAAGCTGCAACCGTTTCCGGTCCTTCGGCCAGGATCAAGGCTTCAAGCTCATCGGCACAGCGCCGGGAGAACGCTTCCTCGCTCTCCTCGACACGCGCCTGGCGGTAATAGTGCGGCGTGGTTGTATGGCGCACCAAATCCAGAGGCAGGTCGAAGAAATTGTGAAAGAAGGGAAGGCCAGTTAGGCTACCCGTGACCAATCCAGACCCGTGATAGCCGCGATTTCGCGAGATGATCTTTTTCTTTTCGGGCCGGCCAAGAATGTTATTATAGTACCAGACCAGCTTGATGTTGGTTTCGTTGGCATCGGAACCGGAGAGGCCGAAATAGACCCTTCGCATGTTCTGACCGAAATACTCGACCACGGCCTCTGCCAACAGGGCGACCGGCTCCGTACCTTGGCTGGCATAGACGTGTGCGAACGGCAATTCGTGTGCTTGCCTGGCAATGGCCTCGGCGATCTCCGTGCATCCATATCCCATGTTGACGCAGTAGAGTCCTCCGAAACCGTCGAGGCTCCTTCGGCCTTCGGTGTCCCAGATATAGACGCCTTCCGCACCGGCCATAATCCTATTTGGCGTTTCGCCTCGGCTGTGCTTGGCCAAATGCGTAGAAGGATGGAAGACGAAGCTTCTATCCTTCTCCCGGAGTTGCTCGGTTCCCAGATTGCTCAAGCGCATGTCCCTCTCCTCGCGATAAATTGGCGGAGGGCACTCGGCCAGCCACCTGTTAGCAAATAGCATACCGGAAACGTCCCTTGAGTTTCTCGGGAATGCAGGTTATTCGCCGTGGAATTCGCGGGATCGGCCCGAATTGCCGTGAAAACTAAGGCGTCACCTTCGCCTTAGCCGAGGGTCGGGGGCGCGTCCTGCAAACACGAACAGCTTACGACGCGCATGCGCCCAGCATAGTGCCCGATTAGCGGGCGATATTGACGGATGAATAGCGCTCGGGACGCTGTTCCCGCCGGCCGCGCGAGGCACGATAGAGCGCCGGCGGCCATGTTCCGCCGAACTGCCGGTCATCCCTTACATTCTGACGGTCCGGATCGGTCTTGCCCTTCCAAGGGTGGTAATGCAGGTGATCAGGGGCAAAGCACATTCGCCTCGATCAGCAGGCAGCGGGTTCCGTGCCGCGGCACAGGCTCCAACCTGGTTGGCCAGCGCTGAGAGGCTGAGGTCGTGCCCTCGCGCATATTGATCGCTTTGGCGGTGCGGCGGCTGGTGCTCGGCAGACTTCTCGAAGGAGCATAGCCAGAAGGTTCGGCCCGGCAAAGACGCGCGGCGAGAGCTCCTTGCCATCGACATCTTGATTCGCAGCCGACCAGCGCCGCCAAGTTCTATCGTCAGCGTGTTGCCTTTCTTGCGATCGCAAATTCGTGGTTGCTGCGCAGGGCGAGCCGAGCTGCGGCTCGCAGGAGGCGGCAGCATGCCTCCATCAATGCTGGCCGCTCGTGCAGTCTCGAAACGCTGGATCAAGCCTCAAACGTCGAACAGCCGCTCCTTTTCCTCGCGAAACCAGCGCCCTCGCGCGACGTGATCTTGTCTGACGATCCGACGCTTCGAGCGGGGCTCCTCTAATAGGTTGCACATGACCTGCAGCTTTCAGCCAAACTCAGCAAATCGGACGTCTCTTCTTATCATCGCTCGGCAAGCTCGGAACACGCTGGCGGACGTTGCTAAGGCTAGTCGCCGCCAGCGGATGGCGAGGATGTTTGGGCGGCTAAGTGCTTTTAGGTGGGCGATTATAAGCCGAGATCGCGATAGGTGCTTTCGCCATAGCTCCTGGCGCCATCGCCACGCTGAGCGTTTGAAAGCCGATGAAATTCGCTCGGCCAATTGGCTAGCGCGTGCTTGATGGCCTTCATCTTGAACGGCACGTGCACAACACATTTGTCCCTGATGATAGGCGGACAGCTCACATCTTGTTGCCGCGAGCCGTTAAGGTTTGCTGCGATTATCGGCAGACCTAGATCAAGAGCCAATTCCATTTCCCAGCGCACGAAGCGAAAAAGGTTTTTCGTCTTCTCACCGATCAGGACAAGTACCTGGCTCGATCCATTCATTCTGTTGCGAAGATTGCGTTTAACATAATCTTCGTCCTGTGCTCGGCTCGTCATATTGTCCAGATCGTGAGCGTTCGCGAATTCAAAACTCACATTCTCGCTGGCGTTCCACCCTTTCATAAAGCGGTATGCCCAAGCGTCTTCATCGCCGTCAAATATTACATAGGTCGGATCGCTGTATGCCATTGTTGTCTCTTAGTTGTTTTGACGAGCAACCCACTGGGTGTGCTCCCGTGAGAAAGCCAGTTCGGCTTCGTTCACCGCGGCGGAGAATGCCTCATCCGAGTTGGCGTCCGTAATAAGGTCGGCAGTCAAGCCGATCTCGTGAGCTGTCAACGTGTAAGCCGATGCCAATTCGTTAAATTTCTTGATCTGGGTCCACCCGATAAGGGAGGCGGCGATGACAATTAGCGGCTCGGTCGGCCAGCCTGGCATCGCGGGGTCAGCGATGCGTACTACGATGAACGAGAATCCCAGAGCGTATGCAAAAATACCAAGGCCCATCCAGACTTTCGCGGACCTCTTGTTCGAGCGCGCCTTCTTCTCGTACCACTTCCGTTGGTCGCAGATTCGTCTCTGCAGATATAGGTCTTTTCGTTCTTTTCGCGGGGAGTCCCTTATCGACATCATCTCGTCCGTTGTTTGGGGCGATGCTGAATCGGTGCCGCTCAACGCGCTACCAAGGTGACGATTGCTATCAAGGATATCTTCCATGAGCTTTCGAAAATCAGCTCTGGCGTCAGCCGCGCGCGCGTCATCGAACGGCTGTGCTCGCATCGCGAAGCGCCAAGTCAATGTCTTCACCGACTCTGCCAGAGCTCGAGCCTGATACCAGACCTGCTCGGGCTTTGTGACCGACCGGAAAATGAGGACTCCCATTGAGCAAAGAAATACCGCAGCATAGACACCGAAATAGGCTTTTGATGACGACAAGTCCAAAGAGAGCACCGACGCTAAAAAAAGAAGAACGTACTCTGCCCGGATCAGGCGGAGAAACGTCGCCTGCTGCTCGTTGGATGCCACGTCGGCGCTATTATAGAGTCCAGGATATTTCATTTTTGAAGCACACCAGTCTATTTTGTGGCGGTAAATTCTTTAAGCCAGGATTTGGCAAACGTGAGGTTAGCAGTCGAGCTTACAGAGCCTATTCTTGAGCGAGGCGCGGTCCCTCTGTTCATAAACAGGAATGCAGGTCCTGTCCCATCAATGTAAGGGTATAGGCCCAAAAATTCTTGCCCGGAGAATGTTTCCGAAGAATTTTTTGCCACGGGCAGAACCGCTACCGCGGTCCGAAACCCATCGAAAAAGCCAAGCTCCCAAGGCATCCATCTGGATCCTGGAGAATTGTTTGAATGCACATAGATAAGCGTCTTTGACTGCCTCATACGGGTCCGCAGCAACTCGGCGGTGGCCGAGGAGACCTTTGTGCGGTCCAGTTGTGAATCTTCGACCCAATCTACGTAAGCAGTGAACCCAAGCTCCTCGAAAATTCGCTTCACACCGAGAATGATCTCTGCGTCCTTGAAAGAATGTGACAGAAAAACGTCGAATGACGATCTGGCTGTAGCTGCGGCCGTCTCTTCCTTTAGAACGATCGATGCGGCTCTATGTCCTCGACTGGCATTCGCAACTCTTTTCAGCTCTGCCTCGGTCAGTAGCACTATTCAAATCCCCCCATGATCTGTTCGCAATCTATGAACTTGACGCCCATTCGATTAAGCGACCCTTGTCTTGTGAAAACTGGCACCATGCTCTCCAGCCGGTAGCGCAACCTCCACCTTCTCAAAGACCACGTCGGGTGGCAGGAGTGACCGGCCTTGTCACCCACCTACGCGACCCCGGCACAGCCATGCTCTTCGCTTAGAAGGCTGCGGAGACCAGCAATGTCAAACAGGACAGACGATCTCCTAATCTCGATCAGCAACGAACTTAGGACGTAAAAACGCGATGGAGCGATCTCCGAATGTCCGCAGGCGTCGGCCGGGTTGGTCGCCAAGGCCGAGCGGGCCAGCTTGCACTCCCGCTACCCGTCGGCTTGCCAAACCCTCGCTGTAGATTCGCCCCCTACACGGATGCGCTGACCGCGACTAAGCTCAATCGCCACTGATCGCCAATCCAGGGCGAAAGTTCCCCCCCTTGAAGTAGCGGTAGAGGCATTTTTCGGCACTTCGCATCTTAGATATGGACCTCCTCAACCCGGCACGATCCGGTTTGGCTTCTCGCCGTAACCGTGCTGGCCAAGTGCGTCCGATGGCTGCTTCGATCCGTCTCCTGGAATGATCGGTTCCAGATTGCTCAAGCGCATCGTCCTTCCTCGCCATCATAGCGCTCGGCCACGTTTTTCCAGCAATTACTATACCGCAAATGTCCCTTGAGTTTCGTCGGAATGGGCGCCTTTTGCCGACGAATCTACGGGATCCGTGCCAAACACCGTTGAAACTTAAACTTTCGGTTTCACCGTTGCCTCAGGGCGGACAAAGGTATCGGTGAATTGGACTTCACTGGTTTCGTGACGACAAGGCTATAGTATTGATCAATCCCCAAGCCTGCCTGCAGCAGTCCCTCCATGAAATCCTGATAGGCGGCCATAGAACGAGATGCGACCCGCATCAGATAATCCACGCGCCCCCCAATTGCCCAGCAGTCCAGGATTTCCGGAATCTCTTGGATTGCAGTTTCGAAGAGTCGTTGGTCCTCAAGACGATGACGATCCAGCACGACCTCCACCATCACAAAGATCATGCCGCCGATGAGGGCAGGACTCAGTCGCGCATAAAATCCCTCAATAATCCCTGCGGCCTTGAGTGCTCGGAGCCGCTCCGAACAGGCGGACGCCGAAAGATGAACTCGTTTTGCAAGCTCACTTTTTGAAATCCGACCGTCTGCCTGAATTTCGGAGAGAATCCGGACGTCCCAACTGTCGAGTTGCACGGGATCGGGTTTCGACTTCATAACCTATGCTCTCAAGCAGCGATCGAGATCGCGTTGTGTGCCGATCAATTCTATCATCAATTGAAACGACCGAATGTAGCAGTGGAAGGCATCCGTTCCAGGCCCGAGATGTGCCAGAATGGGGTACGAAAATCAGCTGAGGGAGGGCGATCAGCTGAAAAAAGCTGCAGAAGTAGTTTGGCTATCGCCCCGACGCCTAACGGGGCAATGATGCAGCTGGAGAGGATAGCCGGCCGCGGCGGAGACCTCCTGATAGAATAGATAACCCATTTACTGAACTCCGCTGCCGTACTTGATAGACGCCGCGACGGCATTCGAGCCTCGATCGCGTGTACGGCATATTCAATGCAGTATTCACTGGCACATTCAGCTATTGGAGTGAATTGAAGGCCTTGCTCGTCCGGCTCGCCGAGGCGCATGGCACCGCAAATGCCGCTCGTCTTACGGCTTGCCCGACAATTTGGCGCGGGAGTCTGGCCGAAATCGCCCAACGGAAAGACTCAAACGCCGATGTTGCGTGCGATGCTGTCTGCCGCCATACGCTTCCGCCATTCAAGAGGCCCGGAATTGTGAATGGAGTTTCCCTCAACATCGACAGCCATGATGACAGGCATGTCCTGCACCTCGAATTCATAGATGGCTTCCATGCCCAGGTCTTCAAAGGCAACGATCCGCGCCGCCTTGATCGATTTTGAAATCAGGTAAGCAGCGCCACCCACTGCAGCAAGGTATGGCGTTCTGTGTCTTACAATCGACGCGATGGCCGCCGGTCCCCTCTCCGCTTTGCCCACCATCGCGAAAAGGCCGGTTTCGGCGAGCACCTTGTTCGTAAAATCGTCCAAGCGGCTGGAGGTTGTTGGACCGGCAGGTCCAACGACCTCATTTCTCACTGCCCGGACGGGACCGACGTAGTAGATCACGCGTCCCCGCAGATCGACTGGAAGCGGCTTGCCGGCATCGATCAGTTCGACCATTCGTTTGTGGGCAGCGTCACGGCCCGTCAGCATCTTTCCAGACAGCAGGAGCGTTTCACCGCAGCGCCACGATGCCGTCTCTTCCTTCGTCAGCGTATCTAAATTGACCCGCCGGACGCCGGCTGGGTTCAATTCGTCGGCTCCGATGTCGGGCCATTCGCGCAAATCGGGCGGCTGGAGGCTGATGGGTCCAGAGCCGTCCAAAGTGAACTTCAGGTGCCGGTTGGCGGCGCATTGCGGGATGAGCGCCACAGGCTTGGACGCTGCATGAGTAGGATAGGTCGCAACCTTGATGTCAACGACTGTCGTCAGACCACCAAGGCCTTGGGCGCCGATACCAAGCGCGTTGATCCGCTCATAAAGCTCAATCCGCAGCCCCTCCTCTGCGCTTGACGCCCCCCTTTCGATCAGTTCCGCCATATCGATGGGCTCGTTCATGGCCTCCTTGGCCAGCAGCATCGCCTTTTCAGCGCTACCACCGATGCCGACAGAGATCAGTCCAGGTGGACACCACCCGCTGCCAAGAGTCGAAACGGTATTGACCACCCAGTCGGAAACGGACGCGCTGGGATTGAGGGTGGTAAAACGTGCCTTGTTCTCCGACCCGCCGCCTTTTGCGGCGATGGTGATCTCAATCTGGTTACCTTGCACCAGGTCGACATGGACAACTGCCGGCGTGTTGTCTCGGGTGTTGACCCGTCTAGCGAGGGGATCCGCAACGATCGATGCCCGAAGGGGATTGTCCGGATCGAGATAGGCTTGACGTACGCCCTCATTCACAAGATCAGCGAAACTGGCCGTTGACTTAATGCGGGCATCCATGCCGACCTTTGCGAAGACAACCACAAGTCCGGTGTCCTGACAAATCGGGCGCCGCCCAAAGGCCGCCATGCGGGAGTTCAGCAGAATCTGACCTATGGCATTCTTCGCAGACGGGCTCTGTTCTCGCGTGTATGCGTGAGAAAGAGACCGGATATAATCTGGAGGATGATAGTACGAGATGTACTGAAGGGCGTCGGCGACGCTCCTTGTGATGTCGCTACCGGCTATGGTCCGTGTTCTGTTTCCCACCGGATTTTATCCAAATGAACCGAGGCCATTGACCATTTTCAGAATCTGGAAGCTTCGCACCCCCTGCTCGCCGCCTTCATATCCATAGCCACTTTGCTTGACGCCTCCATAAGGGGCATCCGCGGAAACCCCTTTCAGGTAATTCACACTAACAGCGCCCGCAGAAAGACCGCTGACAAGCTTCTGTTGCGTATCGGCCGCGCCAGTAAACAAGTAGGCGGCCAGACCGTACTCCGTGGCGTTGGCTTCATCGATCGCCTCTTCGATCGTATCGAAAGGCGCCACAGTGAGGATCGGTCCGAACGGCTCTTCATGAAGCACTGTCGCTTCCTTCGGTACGCCCGTCAGGATGGTTGGCGGCCAGTAAAATCCCGGTCGGTCAAGGGGGATGCCACCGATCTCGATGCGGGCGCCGCCTTCTACCGCATCCTTGGTCAGGCGCTGCATGGCCTCTATTCGCCGCGCGTTTGCCATTGGCCCCATTTGCGTTGCAGGGTCATCCGGTGGTCCGATCCTGATTTTTAGTACCGCCTCCGTAATCCGGAACAGGAATTCCTCATAGCGGGATCGGGCGACAAGAATCCTGCTGGGCGCATTACAACTCTGGCCCGCGCACTCGAATTTGTATTCCGAAATAGCCGGTATCGCCTTTGCCAGATCCGCATCTTCGCACACAATAACCGGGGAATGTCCACCGAGCTCAAGGATGCAGCGCTGCAGATTATTCGCGGCCAGCGTGGCCAGCTGTTTTCCAACAGCGGTCGACCCCGTGAACGTCAAGACTTTCACAATTGGCGAACTGAGCAGATGCCGCGATATATGCACAGGAACACCGAACACCAGGTTGACCACGCCTTCCGGTATCCCTGCTTGACGCAAAGATTCCACGATATGGACAGCCACGCTTGGCGTCTCCTCGGCCCCTTTGAGGATCACCGGGCAGCCTGCCGCCAGCGCGGGGGCGAGCTTGCGGGCGATGAGAACGGCTGGATAGTTCCACGGCGTAAAGGCAGCGACGACACCGACGGCCTCCGGGACGATCATCCTGTTCGGACCCAACGGAATCGGGGTCGACAACTCATCGGCATGCCGGCCATTCCATTCCAGCGTTTCGACTGCGCGCGCGTATTCTCCTGTCGCTTCGGCAATCGTCTTTCCCTGTTCGCACGACAGGTCCCTGGCTGCGACTCCAGCTTTCTCTGCCAGAATGCTGGCGGCAGAGACGAGGATCTCGCCACGCTCTTTGGCGGGTCGTGAGGACCACGCCTTGCGGCTGCGTTCTGCCGAAGCAAGAGCTTCATCCAAGTCTGAAACCGTAGCCGAGGCCACTGAGGCAAATACCTTCTCCGTCGCCGGGTTGATCACCGGCAAAGTGGCTCGGCTACCACCGGCTCGCCATTTGCCATTAATGAAGAGCTCGTAGCTCTTGGCGTCGGACATCGCGGGCTCCACTTGACTGAATTCTTGCATACGAGCGCAGTTTCGATATCGAAACTGCTGAACTTGCTTGAGCCAGTTTCATCGCGATGGTCGCGGCGGGTCAAATATCGAATATTGCCGAAATCCATCTGGAATCCAGATCGGGCTGGTCCTAATGGCCGAAAGATCATGCCCAGCTTTACAGGTTAGTTTGTCAGGTCGCCTCAGGCGCCACCGCCGCCCAGTCCCGGATTTCAATCAATTTTCTGGCGACCTTCGGAATGAGCTTGCGGACCGCAGAAACGGCCGCAGAACGCTCATCTTTGGGATTTACAGCGAGCACCACGGACCGAGTAATCACCGGATCGACGATCTTGACAGTCCGGACCAGCCCTTGGGAGGCTTCTTTCTGAACCGCAGACGGGGCGAGAATAGAATGCGCTTTTCCCTCTACGACCATGTTGATGATCGTTGAGAGGGAGTCCACTTCAAACCTGACGTCCAGCGCGCAACCGTGTTGTGCGACGACATCAGCCACCGAACGCCTGACATTGTTGTTGCGCATGGGAACCGCCAGGGGGAATGCATGCAGGTCGGCCAGAGATATCGCATCTTCAAACGGTGGCTCGCCGGACGGAACCACCAGACAAAGGTCTTCGCGCGCTAGCACCGTCATTCGCCCCACACTGTCTGCTGTGCGGTACAGAACCGCCAGATTGAAGCGTCCAGCGGCCATCCATTCCTCTAGCGGTCCCGTCATACCCTCGACCATCTTGAGGGACACCTTGGGCAGTTCGTGTCTTACCGTCTCAAGCAGCGGGCCGCTCAGGACGCGAGCAGCTCCAGACGGAATGCCAATAGTCACCTCCCCGGCAGGGGAAGCGGCTGTGTTGGTCAATTCCACCTCGGTAAGTCGAATTTCTTTGAGAATTGCCCGCGCCCGCTCGAGCAGTTTGGCTCCTGACGCCGTCACGCTCACGCCGGTCCTGTCGCGTATCAGCAGCTGAGTGCCGAAGCCTTCCTCCAATTGGCGTACATGCAGACTCAGCGCACTCTGGGCGACATTCAGAAAGCCAGCGGCCTTCGTGAAACTGCCTGCTTCGACCACGCCAACGAAGTATCTTAACTGCCTGATTTCCACGGGTACTCTTCCGAGGGCGGACTGCAATTGACGTAATCTATCTTGAAACATGATGGCGCGACAGCAATAATTGTGCCGAGCTGCTGACGCTTGCTGTCGTCGTCCCAGTCTTGTTGATCAACCCGCTGAGGACTCAAACGGTCAACTCGGCGCCCGGATCCGTCGCGATGATTTCTCGGGCCCTTCGAATAACCGGTGGATCGACCATCTTTCCGTCCAATGCGAACGCGCCTCTGCCTTGCGCCGTCGCATCTTTTTCCGCCGCGAGGACACGACGGGCCCACTCGAGTTCCTGTGGGCTTGGTGAGAAAGCCTCATTGAATATGGCAACCTGATTTGGATGGATCGCCAAAGCTCCGGTAAAGCCAAGCCGCCGCGCATGGGCCGCGGCCTCACGAAGTCTATCATTGTCTGAGAACTCGCTGATACTTCCTATGAAACCAAGCGGTAGCAAGCCAGCGGCGCGAGCCGCAAACAGAACGGAAAGATTCGGTGTCAAAAGAAGGTCGAATTCCGGGGCGCCGCCAACAGCGGCACTGAAGTCTTCAGGGCCAAGGGCCATTGCGACCATCCTGGGATGTGACGAGGCAATGGCTGAGAGACTTTGCAATGCGCCAGGAGTCTCTATTTGGGCAACGAATCGAATGCGTCCCTGGGCAAGATTTCTTTCTCGTTCAAGTTCCGAAACAGCATTCGCAATCTCTGATACCCACTCTGCCGAAGCCGTCTTCGGAAGAACAAGTGCATCAACACCCGCAATCACGGCTGCATCGAGATCTGCCGCCAAGGCGCGCAAACCACGATTCACGCGAACTAAAACATATGCGCCCTTGCGGCCCACCTTTGTCACGGACGCAGAAAGCTGCCTTCGTGACTCATCTTTTTGATCCTGGGGAACGGAGTCCTCTAGGTCGAGTATGACGCCATCTGCCCCGCGGTCATGAGCCGTCTCCACAAAGCGCGGAACATGAGCGGGCACGAAGAGCAGAGATCTCCAGCGGGGAACAGAGATCGGGCTTTCAACGGCCGGAACGGTGTTCTTCATAAAGTCGCCTCTGGGGTATATTCTGGCGCGGGCGATGTCAGTGAGATTGCTGGGCGGCCGTGGCACTGGGAGGGACCAGGAGCTGGCACGTACTCTGTAAATCGCGATCGCGCCCCCTTCCCGACAACAGGCGTGCTCATGCTGACGCCGCGCTTGCGCCCACGCCTGCTCGAACCTCCTCGCGGACAGCCTCCGTATGAGCACCAAGAGCCGGCACTGGGCGCAATGAGGGTGGCTCAGAGTTGAAGATCGCCGCCGGGGCTATCGCCTCTACGGTTCCTTCAGGGGTGCTAATCGCGACCCTGCGGACGTGTGGATGCGTTGAAATATCCGCCACTTCGTTCAGTCGCCCATATGCCAAACCGGCCGCCTCAAGCTCCTGCATTGCTTCGTGGCAGGATAGTTCGGAAAAACGCCGTTCAATGATCTCATCAAGTTGCGCACTGTGACCGAGGCGCTCCATATTGTCCGCGAAACCAAGTGCGCGTGTGAGCTCGGGTCGCTTCAGAAATTTGACACAGAAATTCACCCATTCTCGGTCATTCTGGACGGAGAAGATGACGTCTTTGCCATCGGAGCAGCGATAGGCGCCATACGGCGCCAGTGAGGGGTGCTTCACGCCCGCGCGTACCGTCTGGTAGCTGCTGTAGTTGTGTTGCAGAACCGGTACATTCATCCAGTCAGCGACGGCATCGAAAAGGGACACTTGAATGCTAGCGCCCTCGCCGGTGACCTCGCGGTGATACAGCGCCTGAAGAACGGCACTATGTGCTGTCATACCTGCCGAGATGTCGCAAACCGAAACCCCTACCCGGGCGGGTCCCTGTTGAGTACCGGTGATCGCACACAGACCAGTTTCGGCCTGGACGATGAGATCGTAAGCCTTTAGGTGGGAAAATGGCCCCCCCTGCCCAAACCCCGAAATGTCGCATGTGATCAACCGCGGAAAGCGACGGCGGAGATCGGCAGACCCGAAACCCAGTTTCTCGATGCTGCCCGGCTTCAAGTTCTGGATAAAGACGTCGGCAGCGGCGATTAGCGAATCCAGCACGGTACAGTCCGCCTCCGACCTCAAGTCCAGGCAGACTGATTCCTTACCCCGGTTGAGCCACACGAAATAAGCGCTTTGCCCCCGCACCAACTTATCGTAATTCCGCGCGAAGTCTCCCTCAGGCCTCTCAACCTTGATCACCCGGGCGCCAGCATCCGCAAGGCGAGACGATGCATATGGTGCAGCAACGGCCTGCTCCACAGCAACGACGGTGATCCCCTCAAGGCAGTTCTGCATGGCTACACACCGCGCTAGTCATCCAACATTTTCGTTTTGAGCCCGACGACTATTCAGCATCGCCAGCAACCGGTTCTGTTCATTCCCAACGATCGAGAATGCCTCGTCGACGCCCATTCCAGGCTTTGCAAGCATCATGTCGGCCTGAGTCGCCACCGATATGTGGACCGATGTCTGGGCAGAGAGATCAGTCTCGGTGCAGCTACCCCCGACATACGCCCCCACCCCGTTCTCTTTGCACAGGAGCACGGCACGTGCCGTGTCAGCCAATGAGCCAACATCGGGGGTCTTGATTTGAATGAGATGCGCGGCCCTCGCTTCGGCAAAGAGGCGAATATCCTCAAGCGTGTTGCATCTCTCATCCACGACAATGCGGGCACTGGAACCCCGGCTGTACAAAATCGATACGATCCCAGCGTAGTTCTCAACTTGCGCTTGCGTCGAACCAAAATCTGCCGGGGACTCAATGTTGAGCACGAAATCCGGGACGGTATCTGCAACCCTGCAGATGAAGTCGGCGACGCTTTGCAGCTCCAAGCCGATTTCCTGGCCGATCCAGCCATACACATCAAAATGCAGCACCGGATGATAACCCGGGCGGCCGATTTGCCGCGTACGCGTTGCAACCCACGTCACGAACTCCATGAAGGTCTGGCCGCCGACGCCGAATTTCTGCCGCGAGTTAATTAGGCCGTGGGGAAGCACATCCACGGCTTTTAGAATCATCTTGTCCACGTTGACTTCGCGAGCATCGCCGCTCTGGCAGTAGATCGGCACCCTGCGCGTCGGCAGCGGCAGATCAAATTCACTGCACACGATCTCCGCCATCGTCGTACGGTGAAGATGGGCTGCCGCTCGAAGCAGCGCCTGGCTGACGCCGTACTCAATAGGGAGTGGTAGCCGCTTATCTTCATGGGACTCGAAAGCCTTCGAGCAGGCCTCAAGATAGCAAGACGCATCGACGCCCAGAAGCCGCGGCGCCACGACCCGTGACGTCAAATCCGAAATTTGAGCGGTTTTAAATAAAGGATCGCGTCCGCCAGCACCAGAGTACTGAACGCCCATCATGTCGCCCCAAACAACGGTCTGGTCGGTAAGGACAAGCCCGACACTTAGCGAAGATGCCGGAACACGAATGGATTTGAAGTCGGGAGTGACGGTTTCGCCCACATAGACAAAACCGTTTTGGATTGCGCCGGACCTAATGGCAGCTTGATCGTCATAGAAGAATGCGCCTGTGCCCGGCGCGAGGAGGACGTCTTTGATCTGCAATTCAGTCATTCGATTCATTCCGGGGGAATTAAATTTGCAGCTGCGGGCGCTGGCTGGTCTGCACTCAATTTTTTAGATCTTCAGCGGCCGCGCAACGAACGCTACCCCTTCATTGCGGTCGACATGCGCGCCGGATCGTATGGCTAAGACGATGGATGGCTCCCGCGCCCGGATGTCAATGGACTCCGCAGAAAGCGAATCCATTGGATGCAAGACACCTATGAGATCTCCGTGCTTCACTTCATCCAACACTGAGCAGCGAGGTTCGAAGATGCCCGCTGCAGGCGATTTGAGCCCGTCAGACACGTGCGTCTCAAGTGTCTGACTCGACCTCTTTCGACGGAAAGACACATTCTCGACTTTTCCTTCCACGAGTCCAAGCGCAATGAGCGCGTTGCGGACTCCAGCTTCATAGACCGCCAGAGCCTCTGCGCTGACCGTACCACAGCCCAATTCAGCGCAAACGAATATCTTGCCTTGGCTATGTGCCCAAGTATCGAACATTCCAGTCGTGTCGTCGTGTTCCCAGAGCAATGTCACGGGTAACTTGAATGCCTCTGCCATTTGTAGCGTCTTGGCCATGAGATCGGCATCAGCAATAGGATGGGTGATGACTGCAGGTGGAAATTCCCATGTTGGTCCGAAGCTGTGCAGATCAAATACAGTGTCGGCCATTGGCAACAATACGCGCGAAACAGCATCCGCAATTCGTTCGGTTACCGAGCCGTCGGCGCGGCCCGGAAACACGCGATTGAGATTCAAGCCGTCGAGCGGAGTATTGCGGCTCCATGCCTCCACTGCCAATGGATTGAGCACCGGTAGGATAATGACCCTTCCGCAGGTTTGCGCGTCTGGCAGCCACTCGATAAGCCGTCGCGCAACAAGTGGTCCCTCCAGTTCGTTGCCATGATTTCCGCCGGTGACAAGAAGGCGTGGTCCCTCTCCTTTGTTGAGACTGAAGACCGGGAGCGAAAGCTCTCCGCGGTCGCCCCCCCCTGGGACAACAAGATGCCCCCGGCTGACGCCAGGCGTATCGAGATCAAACGTAAGATGCGGTGCTTCGGTCATGGTTCGCCTATTGCAGGTATTCAAGCGACCTAGCGCCGAGTTTACGGCAGCTGTTGCGCGTTGGCATTCTCTTATGGAGTATGGGCCACGCGGCGTTCAACGCGCCAATATAATGTCCCGGCCGGTGCTATCGCGTTTTTAGATGGCCGCCGCCCGGCTCGGTAGAAATACCCGCGGCTGCATGTTCGACACAGGAATCGTGATGAATAGGTGGCCCCGCGCCTACACGAGGACCCCAGCGTCCTTTGGCGCCTCACCTGCCGCATGACAGACCCTCGGGCGCGAACTCGCTGGCCAGTTCCTCGGGCGAGGTTTCCTCAAGCCGACGATTCCCTCCACGGCGCACGAAGTGAGCGCCTCCAACCGCCATAGGGCTGCTCGCGAGCTGCTTCCAGTATCCGGCGAAGGCTAGTCGCCTAGAACGTAAGCGCACGGGACGCCGGCATCGAGCGCCGCCTCGACCATGCGCGCGCCATCTTCGGCTTGGTCGCAAACTCGACCGTCTCCGGGATCGACGCCTTGGCACATCGCGCCCGATCTTTTG
>NZ_RZTJ01000034.1:0-4223 GCF_003997065.1 Mesorhizobium sp. M6A.T.Ce.TU.016.01.1.1
TTCCCGGCAAGGAAAGCACACCTTCAGCGTCGCGGAAGTGATGCTACGCAACTTCGAGTCAATCTGGGAAACCAGGAATGGCGCCGGACGCGCGCGAGAGTTGCAGTAAGCCGTTCGGTTTTCTCGATGACGCATATCAGGAGATCCTAGGGCGAGCGATTTCCGCAACGAGGCGGGAACGCGGATTAGGACGGTTTCAATAACAATCGCCGGAGGCAGCACTCTGGATCGGCAAAATGGATTCTGACGCAATTAGGTTCATGCTGAATTGTACCGCCTCGACAACACCGACCGGGTTGGCCATGCGAAACGTCACAAAAGAAGTGGCCCTGCAGCTAGCATGATTGGACCGAATCTGGCGAAAGAATTTGTCCGTCGCGAGGGGCCGACGCTGTCGGCGCGGTTGTTTTCCGTCCCCAACTGCGGGCGACCGGCGTTCTTAACGAACCAGTCGAACTAGTCATCGCTAGGGTAACCTGCACCCGCGGCCACTATTGGGGCGCGACACCGGCAAGTTCGCCCACTCGGCCCGCCTGAATCCAGCGCCTTATGGACCGCCAAAGGGAGGATTCTTCGAAAGAAATCACCGTCACGCAAAACGGTAAGCATCACTACGAACTTTAACATGAGGCCGACCATTGCGCGCCAGCCAGCGGTGCGATCCGGATCCGGTTAGCAGACACATATGCAATTATTCCAGAGCATCGCAAACGAAGGAGCGGCGACAGCAATGAGAATTACACGACTAGTAGTTTGGCAAGTGCCATTGACCAGCTATGTTCCTTATCACATGGCAGATAGAAAAACCTGCGATACTGTCACCTCAATATTGCTCCGCGTAGATACGTCGGAAGGTATCTCTGGCTGGGGTGAGGTTTGTCCGATTCCCCACTATCTACCTGCCTATGCTGAAGGCGTGCGCCCCGCGCTGGAATATCTTGCGCCTGTCATCATCGGAGCTGATCCGATCGGCCCGGAAGCGTTAATGAGCCGGGTTGACAGTTGGCTACAGGGGCATGCCTACGCAAAATCCGCCCTTGACCTGGCTCTTTGGGACATCACAGGCAAAGTCGCGAAGCTACCTCTTTATGCGCTTCTCGGTGGACGCCAGATGGCTCGCATACCGCTCTACCACTCGATCACCTGTATCGCGCCCGATGAAATGGCCGTCATCGCTAGAGAGGCACAGGCAGACGGTATGACGCAGTTTCAGGTCAAGTTAGGTGCCGATATCAACTGGGAAGCCGACGTCGCTCGGCTACGTCTTGTACGAGAGGCTGTTGGCATGGGTCCCCTCGTCTATGGCGACTGGAACTGCGCGGCTTCTCGCTTGGATGCGACACGCGTTGGCAAGGCTGTCGCAGCATACGACATCATGCTGGAGCAACCCTGTGCAACTCTTGAGGAGTGTGCCGCTGTTCGCGCGGCAACCGGGCTGCCGATGAAGATCGATGAAAACGCGCACGATACGGCTTCGCTGCTTCGGGCTTATGATCTTGGCTGTATGGATGCCGTAGCCCTAAAGCTCTCCAAATCGGGAGGGCTTAGTGCCGTTCGGCGACTTCGCGATCTGTGTCTGCACCTCGGCCCCCAGATGTGCATCGAGGACACTTGGGGATCGGATGTTACCACGGGCGCAATCCTCCACTTGGCGGCGTCGACCCCGTCAAGCCGGATCATGAATACGTGCGATCTATCGGGCTACGTTACTCCGCGGCTCGATACACACGCCCCAAATCGCAACAGTGGCCATATCGCGCCGCCGGAAGCCCCAGGCATCGGCGTAAATCCAGATGCTGAAAGGCTTGGCCAGCCGGCTGCCATTATAAGTTAGAGCAGCTTTAAAGTTAGAGTAGCGTTTGAAGCGACATGAGGTTGCAGCCGTGCTCGACAAGCTGGAGGACAGGCTCGGTCGCAGGACGCCTTTACCATCTGACGGCAGACCGTTTTCCTGACCCGGGCTCTTGATACCGAGATGAGATTGCAGGCGCTCACCTACGACTGAAGCAAGGACGGCATGATTATAGCCGTGCCGTCCTTTCCGCGTCGAGATGGTTCACATGATGCGCAAACGGCAGGCGAGGTTCGCCTACAATCCACTCGTTGCATTCCAGCTTTTTGTAACAAAAAAGCAAATCGAGTTAACAGAAAATTCGCAGCCGCCAATCCGAACACGAGGTATGTTCCGCCTGGGATCTGATAAGGCATGTTTGAAAAAATTGATGCCAATGCTTGGAGCCCCGCCGGAGCACAGAACGCAGCAGAAATCTTTTCTATAGCGCCTGCCTCAACCGGATTGGAATTGGAAGGAGACTGACCTCTCTAGCTGCAGCCCCACGGCTCCAGCGACAACTCACGGACCGGGGCTATTTCGCATCAGTGACCTCGTGTTCTCCTCCCTGCTCAGCGGCGGCTCGGCGTATTGTCTGACACTGGAACCGACACCCCCGAGCCAGACCGCTACACAAAGTGCCACACTAAAACGGTGCGTACGGAATGACAGCGGATTGGATAGCAGCGTGGCCGAAGACTGCAAAGGTAGTTTCAACGATGAACATCGGTGTTTTGAAGGAAATCAAAGAAGACGAGCGACGTGTCGCACTCCAGCCGATCCAGGCGCAAGCTCTTTCGCGCCTCGGTCACCACATTTATGTTGAAATCGGTGCCGGGGAAGGGGCCGGATTCTCGGACGCGGATTATCAGGTCTGCGGAGGGAAGCTTGCGATGAAAGATGAGGTCCTCGCCCGGGCGCGGCTCCTCCTCAAGGTTAAGGAACCGCTGCGCTCAGAATATTCTGACTATGCTCCGCATCACATCTTATTCACGTATCTGCATTTTGATGAGAACAACGTTGATCCTCGGGACGTCTCTGAACTCATCAGTAGAGGCTTTCTGGGAATCGCTTACGAGTGGGTGGGAAAAGCTAGCCGGTATCCATTGCTTGAGCCGATGAGCCAACTGACTGGCTATCTCTTCGCTCAGCGGGCGTTGGAGTTGTGCTCCAAGGAAAAAGGAGTGTTCTGCCCGCGAAATGAGAGCGGTCTTCCCGGAGGGCGGGCTCTGATCATCGGATGCGGCAATATCGGTCTGTCCGCATTCAAATACTTGTCGGACCTAGGGATTGCCTTGACCGTAGTTGTCACTCGAGGGCGTGAGGATTTCAATTGCAAAGCCAACGCGCGCTTCGAAACCGAAGGCGTCGACTACATCGGCGCAACCGACACCAACCTGATCGTCATGAATAACAAAGATCCTTCACGCACTCAGGACACGATTGCGGCGGCACTGTCGGAGATGGACATCGTCCTCAACTGTGCGGTGCGTCGCTCCGATCTTCCGAAGCGAAAAATGGAGTACCTGATCGACCGCAGCATGGTTGGAGCCATGCAGAGAGGCAGCATACTGTGCGACTGTACAGCCTGTGATCGCGAATTGATCGAAACCTGTACTTCTTCTGCATCGCTCTACCACTCGTATCGCGAAGAAAATGTCGTGCATTACAACTGCGATCACATTCCATCAATGGTGGCCAACACCGCTACGCGGCTGCTCACAGCG
This sequence comes from Mesorhizobium sp. M6A.T.Ce.TU.016.01.1.1, assembly GCF_003997065.1. NCBI lineage: Bacteria > Pseudomonadati > Pseudomonadota > Alphaproteobacteria > Hyphomicrobiales > Phyllobacteriaceae > Mesorhizobium > Mesorhizobium sp. M6A.T.Ce.TU.016.01.1.1. The sequence goes on from NZ_RZTJ01000034.1 coordinate 3,559, forward strand.
CGAACTTTCCCTTACATCCGTTACATCGCCAGTCTCAAATCCGTGCAGACCATTACTGACGATGAAAGCCTGTGTGACGGAGTCTGTTGCTATGGTGGCCACCTGACCCATGCTCTGTCGGCAGAAAAAAAAGGCTTGCCATATCGGCCGCTGAGCGACGTTATTAAAACGATTTCACTTCCCATGTAGGCGCTGAGAATAGTCCAAATTGACGGGGGTAAAGTGCGCAACAGTTTACATGGTTCTGTCGCAAATCGTGCTTTTGGTCACAAGGGGACGCTTTCGCGCCGATGATCATGCTGCAAGGATTTCGAACTGCTCGGCGATCGAGGGGCGTGAATAGGCGAACCGCGCCTGCCGTTTGCGCATCATGTGAACTATCTCGACGCGGAAAGGACGGCATCGGCACCGGCCATCGACTTGAAGCCGAGCATTGACACAGCGCGGCGCTGATGTGCCGATGGTCTGCTCGGTCTCGATTGTTGAGGTACTTGCTGTTGCGGAGCGGATCGGCTTCAGCGCTCGTCGCGATGGATTTCGCAGACGGTAGTTCGGCGTCGCAGGAAATGATCGCCTCATGATTGGTCGGGCTACCGTCGATGAAGATGCGATCCGGTCTGCCGTGGCGCTCCAGGGCTTTCTGGAAGAAGCGGCACGATAGAGAT
>NZ_RZTJ01000034.1:4323-29514 GCF_003997065.1 Mesorhizobium sp. M6A.T.Ce.TU.016.01.1.1
CGCAGACGGTAGTTCGGCGTCGCAGGAAATGATCGCCTCATGATTGGTCGGGCTACCGTCGATGAAGATGCGATCCGGTCTGCCGTGGCGCTCCAGGGCTTTCTGGAAGAAGCGGCACGATAGAGATACATCCGTTGGCCGCGTATCTTGATGCATGTCTCGTCCATGTGCCACTTGCCGGTGAGGGCGCGCTTGCGCCCGTTGAAGCGCTCCAGAAGCTGGGGCGAGAAGTGAACGACCAGCGGTGCACGGTCGAATGGTCGACGTTCAGGCCACGTTCGGCCATCATCTCCTTCAGATCGCGCAGGCTCGGTCGAAATGACGGCCTTTGAACATAGCAAGCGAGCTCCCCGAAAAAAGAGAGGCCTTCGTGCCAGATATGGGTTGCCATTCCGTTTTGCGACAGAACCCTCAGCTGTGGTTGCCATCAACAATTGAAGTCTTTGGACGCGACCGCACTCTCAATTTCAGCTTGTTTGTCACATTACTCCAGCAACCGTTACCGAAGTGAACGCTTAGTCGAAGGCAGTCAGACATCATGCAGCGCGAAGATCACCAGCTGCCTATTTCAGCAACGCTCGCTCCATTTCGGAACCCGGTGTTTCGCACGATCTGGACGGCCACACAAATATCCAGCCTGGGTTGGCTCGTGCAAACGGTTGCCGTCAGCTGGCTGATGGCAACTACTTCGGCTTCCGATCTGATGGTTGCGATTGTTCAGGCTGCCTCGACATTGCCGGTGTTCTTCCTCTCGATCCTTGCCGGAGCCATCGCCGACAATTTCAGCCGCCGGTGGGTGATGTTTGCGGGCCACTGCCTCATAGCATCGGCATCGACGACGCTGATGATTTCTGTCGGGCTGGGGTTTGTCAGCCCCTGGTTCATACTCGGACTGAGTTTCCTGGCCGGCTGCGGCTTTGCGCTAACCGATCCGGCTTGGCATGCTTCCGTCGGCGATATCCTCGATAAGCGCGACATTCCCGCCGCGGTGACGCTTGTGTCGGTCGGGTACAACATCGTGCGCAGCATCGCACCGGCTTTGGGCGGCGTGATCATGGCCTTCTTCGGACCTCTGGCCGCTTTCGCCTTGGCTGCGCTCAGTGATCTAATCCCTCTAAGCGCAATATGGCGCACCAAATGGCAAGTCCGCTCCTCTCCTCTCCCTCGCGAGAGGATGACGACGGCAATTCATGACGGCGTGCGCTTCACGGCGATGTCCTTGGAGATCAGGGCGGCGATCGCCCGAGCAGCTCTTTTCGGGGTGACCAGTATAGCGATCTTTGCGCTGCTCCCTCTCGTCGTCCGGGATCAGTTGAAGTGCGGCCCAATCGCCTATGGCGTCCTATTAGCCAGTTTCGGCATGGGTGCTTTCATCGCTGGCATGAGCAACAGCTACCTAAGGCGTATCACGTCTCAAAACAGGCTGGTGGCGTTCGCGTCCGTCGCTTGTGCAGCATGTTGCCTTTGCCTTGCAGTTACTTCTTCGATTGCCGCGGCGGCCATTTCGTTAGCGCTCGGTGGGGCGGGTTGGCTAGTCACTTGGACGGGCATTGACTTGTCGGTGCAGCTGGCAAGCCCTAGGTGGGTTGTTGGCCGCACGCTCTCGATCTACTACGCCTTGAGCGCCGGCGGTATGGCAGCCGGCAGCTGGATCTGGGGTTCTGTCGCGCAGAATTACTCGTTGACATGGGCTTTGGAGGGCGCCGCACTAGCCCTGTTGCTGGTGGCAGTTGCGGGAATAGTGTTGCCGGTGGGACCCCGGGAAGAAACGGATCAAGAGAGTTCCGGCTTCCATCCGCCGGAACTGGCATTCGATCTGAAACCGAGAAGTGGCCCTATCGTTGCCAAAACCGAGTATTCCATACCTGAGGAGAACATTGACGCCTTTCTGGGCTACATGCGGACCCGGCGTCATGTTCAGAGCCGTGCCGGTGCTCGAAACTGGACGCTTCAGCGAAACCTTCAAACGCCCTCGCTTTGGACGGAGACATTCCGCACGCCGACATGGATGGATTTTCTCCGCCTAAATCATCGGCTCACGTCGGCGGACAAGGAAGTCGGCGATCATCTTCTGGCCCTGCATGATGGAGATGTGCCTCCGCAGACAGTTCTTTCCATTCAGCGAACGACAGACGCAACATACGCATCCGCTGAAGGCCGCAGACGTGCGTATCCGGCGGCCATGAGGACCTGAGCACCGGAGTGCTGGGGTCAAGCTTTCGATGGGGAGACGCGATGATATTCTTCGAGGAGGAGTTTGAGCTCCTCGATGCCTTCATCGGTGAAGGCCAAGATCCCGTTGTCATCATTGGCGCCGTACACCCAGATGACGCCGTCCTCGGGCTCGGCAGCGAGGGGCAGTTCGTGGATGAGCGCTTCGCTGACGCCGAGTTCCCAGGCGACACGTTCGACGGTGTAGACGTGATGCACCTTATTGCGCTGCATGATCAGGCCGCAGCTGGTTGGGTCGCAGTTTTGCGGATCTCCAATTCCACGGCAACAAATCATCGATCCGATGTGCCGGATAGGCGGGCAGTCGGGCGAGGACGTCGGCGAGCCAGGCCTGCGGGGATATCGTTCATCTTGGCGCTGACGATCAGGCTGTAGAGAACGGCAGCGCGCTGTCCGCCGCGATCGGAACCGCAGAACAGCCAGGAGTTTCTTCCGAGAGCGAAAACTGATCCATTATGCACCCCCTCTTCAAATGGCGGAAAACAGCGATTCCTGGTTGTCGTAGTCGATGCGACGCGGAGTATTGCGCGCCAAATCGGCCTTGATCAGTTCGTCTTCGAGGTCGCTGGCGCGGATCTGGTAGGGCGCGCCGCGCATGACCTGCTCGGCCGGCAAGAGGCCATCCCTGATGAACGGCGGATTTTCACGTGCGACACGCCGAGCTTCCCGGCCGCATCCGACATGGTGAGCCCCCCGCCATTCTTGTCGGAAGATCGGTAGCCGCTGATCTTGTGCACCGTGCGCAAGCGACCGGACGCGGCCGGCGGTCCAGGTCTTTCCCTGGCCCGTCTGCATGCCCATGCGGTTGAGGGTGCGGCAATATCGGCGTCGGACCATCGCGTTGCCATGGTTCGCATGATCGCCAGGGCTTCTTCGGGCGTATGCTGCCCATGCTCGCCGGATTTGGGCTTGCGCACACGCACCTGCGAGTGCTGGGCTCCATGCCAGTAGATGGTCAGTATCACATCGCGCGCTTCGTCATCGACGTCCGCCACGACGTCCTTGATGAGCGCGCGCAGGAGTTGCTGACGGCATCGCGAGGCATGTCGATGTCGATCAATCGCGCCGCGCCGCCTTTGTCCTTGGGCAGGATCAGCGCCCGGTCGACTAGATAGATCGCTTCTTCCAGGTCATGGGTGACCATCACCATGGTGACGTTCTCCTCTCTCCAGATGCGCGCCAGTTCCTCCTGCATGCGATCTTGGTCATGGCGTCCAGCGCCCCCCAGCGGCTCGTCGAGCACAAGGATTTCGGGCTGGACGGTGAGTGCCCGGGCAATGCCGACGCGATGCGCCATGCCGCCGGAAAGCTGCCTCGGAAAAGCATCGGCGAATTCGGCAAGGCTGGGTTCGGGCAATCGGCGACGGGGCGTTCTACACCTGGCGATCGCTCACGTCGATCCGTGCGAAGATCGCCATCGCCCGATCGGCATCAAGCTCGCCGCCGGCCATCTGCTTGCGCCATGCATAGAGCTGTGACGGAGCTACGCCGAATGCTTCCGCGACCTCGGTCACCGATGACCCCGCCGCATCCGCCATGTCGACCAACGAGCGCTTCTCGGTGCAACTCCACAGCCTTCGTTGCCGCGCGCGCCCGGGCACCGCTGCAAGATCTTCGGCCGCCGCGGCGCCGCTTAACTCGGCGACGATATCGCCCCTTGCCTGCCGTTTGCGCATCATGTGAACCATCTCGAGACGCGGAAAGGACGGCATAGGCACCGGCCATCGACTTGAAGCCGAGCGTTGACCCAGCGCGGCGCTGATGTGCCGATGGTCTGCTCGGTCTCGATTGTTGAGGTACTTGCTGTTGCGGAGCGGATCGGCTTCAGCGCTCGTCGCGATCGATTCCGCAGACGGTAGTTCGGCGTCGCAGGAAATGATCGCCTCATGATTGGTCGGGCTACCGTCGATGAAGATGCGATCCGGTCTGCCGTGGCGCTCCAGGGCTTTCTGGAAGAAGCGGCACGATAGAGATACATCCGTTCGCCGCGTATCTTGATGCATGTCTCGTCCATGTGCCACTTGCCGGTGAGGGCGCGCTTGCGCCCGTTGAAGCGCTCCAGAAGCTGGGGCGAGAAGTGAACGACCAGCGGTGCACGGTCGAATGGTCGACGTTCAGGCCGCGTTCGGCCATCATCTCCTCCAGATCGCGCAGGCTCGGTCGAAATGACGGCCTTTGAAAGATCTTTTGCTCGGCAGTGTCGCTTCATCTTTTCGGCGCGACGCACAGAAGCGCCGGAAATGTCGTAGAACAAATTGCAACTTTGATCGTTCCCTCCTTGAGGCCTCCTCCGTATTGCGTCGTTAGAGTTCTGCTTCTGCAAGATGAAGCAGCCCGTTTCTGCGCGAGCACCTTCCCGATTTTATGTCTTCCCTTCAAACGCCCGTTAGCGGTCTCACACGCGTCCCATCGGTAAACCGAGAAAAACGAAAGTCCGTGGGATCAACGACGGGGGGAGTGCCTCTGACGAGATCAGCAGCCAAGCGCCCCGCGCCCGGAGCTATGCCGAAACCATGGCCAGAAAATCCTGTCGCGACTATGAGACCCGGGACAGCATCAACCTGTGAGATGACTGGGATTGCGTCAGGGGTCACATCAATCAACCCCGCCCATTGCTGAACAACCGTGGCTGAAGCAAAGACCGGAAACGCCTTCTTCAATCGCTCGAACGTTCTACGCAGACTTGCTTTATCTGGCGCTGGATCGAGGACGCGGGTCCTCTCATATGGCGAAATTCGGTCGGGCGGTGTATGGTGCGATTCCGAACATTCCTTTATGAATCGATCATCGACGCGCAACCTCAAGTTCTTAAAATCCGATCGCAAGGCTGGCCAGAAGTTGGCGAAGAATCTAAAACTGTCGGGGACAATCGAGACGACGCTGGCGTGTCCATTGGCAATAGTGTAGCCGCCGTCAATGCGTTTGCGCAACGCAAACTCGGTGCTCCAGAGCGCCGCTTCAGGGCCGCCCTCGACCGGAGATGTGCGCATCACACTTCCTAAGACTTTCAACTGAGGCAACGTTATATCGAGATCCTTGAGAAAGCGACGAGACCACGCACCCGCCGCTACTACGACAGTTGAGCAACAAATTCGGCCATGTTCGGTGATGACGGCAGACACACTGCCGGCGCTCAACTCCAATCCACGCACAGCACAATTAGTGAGCACCGAAGCTCCACTGCGGCGGGCAGCTAATGCGATCGCGGTCGTAGCCAGGTGCGGTTCGGCCCGCCCATCGGTTGCGCAAAAAAGCCCGGCTTTCCAGCGTTTGTCCGCTCCGGGTGTAAGTCGCTGAAGCTCTGAGCCAGAAACCATACGAGCCTCGATTTGATGCTGACGCGCCTCATCGAGCCATGCCTCATTTTGGGCAATGTTCTCATCGCTATCGGACGCGAATAGAATACCGGCTCGGCGGAATCCCGACTCAGACTCCAGATCTTCATTCATGCGTTCCCAGAGACGCAGACTTTCGATCATCAGAGGGAATTCTCGAGGGTCACGCTGACCCTGCCTTACCCAGCCCCAGTTGCGACTGGACTGCTCCCCTGCAATATTCCCTTTCTCGCATAACGCCACCTTAACGCCACGCTTCGCCAGAAAGAGCGCCGCACTCGCGCCAACGATCCCGCCACCGACAACAACTACGTCAACTTTCGACGGCAGCCGGTTTTCGCTTGGAAGCGGTTCGACAAACAGGCCCATCTCAATTACTCTCCCATCCTCGGTACCAACGCCTCCATGAATTTGACCAGCTCACAACATCGAAGCCTAATCGCCGAATCTTGCTCGACTGAGCCAAGTTGCCGGCGTACAGATACAGCCCTACCGATGTTCGTTTTTTGTGCATTGGGGCAAATCCGCCCAGTTTTGAACACACTCTCGGTTTTCCTACGTCCGCCGCTGAATCCCGCGAAGGTTATTCCGTTGGGCGTCGAACGTGAAACCTCCGCCCTTCAGTGCGAGATGCCGAGCAGCTCACAACTCTGCAGCAAGATCAGCCATCATTGCCGTGAGCTGGTCAGCGAAGTTGCAGTCCCAGGCGCTCCAGTTCTCGAGCACGCTTAAGTAGACAACGGCAGTTCCGGTATCTGGATTCGCAACCATGTACTGACCGCCCCAACCGCCGTGGCCGAGCCAGGTGCCGTCGGTTACCATTTGGCGACTATAGCGAAGTGACTTCTGTCCGTAAGAAGGCCCAGGATTGTGACGGGTGTCTTCAATGAAGTCGGCATTGCCTACGCGGCGACCGTCAACACCCTCGCCTTTGCGGGCGAAGAGCAGACCATGGCGCGCCAGATCGCGAGCAGAGAGACAAGCACCGCCGTCGAGCAGCGGCACGCCCTCGCGATCGCACGTAATGTGCAAGCATCCCTCAAGACCGGCTGCCTCGACGTTTTCGATCAACCACTCCCGCAGCGGCCGGCCGCTAGCACGCTCAATTACCCAGCCGATGATCTCACTGTTGGTCGACTTGTAGAGCGACTGGCCGGTGCGGTTCACAACATCGTCGCTGGTGATCCCACAGAGGAAGGAGCGGATTGTACCCTCCTTCTCGCCCTCCGGCGGCAGTCGCCAGCCCATGGCGCGTTCCATGGACCACCACTTCGTATTGGGATCGCTGAGGTCCTCGGTAAAGTCATTGACGACATTCATATCGGCTGTTGCCCTGACAGTCGCCTCCGCGTAGCCCGTGCCGATCTCTGGCAAGTAAGTGCCAATCCGCTCGTCGAGATCCACCAAGCCATCGGCGACTGCGCGGCCGAGCATAAGGTTCAGCGTGGTCTTCGTCACTGACTGAATGCTTTGCGTCCTATCGGGACCAAAGTCGGGGGCATAGGCCTCATATAGGACGTGGTTGCCCTTGACCACGACGAAGGCGGAGAAATGCTGCATCGCGAGGAAACGCGCGACCTCGGGCCGAGCCCCGATCGCCCAATCAAGCTGCTTTAACAATGGAAAGACCGATGGTGCGCGGAAGGAAAGACTGTAGCGGGCGAGCCTGTGGAGGTTGTGCCAGCCATGGCGGCGGTGGTCGGGCGAGGCCCAACGTGGCTTGTTGTCGCTACCAGTAAAGAGGTCGGGATTTGGGATTGAGGCAAGCAACATTCAGTCGGCCTTTCAGTTGGTGTAAGTTCACGGGATCCTTGGAAGTGTACGAGTCACTTCGTCAGCGTTCTGGTTGCTATCTTCAGATCACCGATGGCAGAGACAAATGGGCGCGCTAGCGGAAGCGCGTTTTGCCTATAGAGAGCTTGGGACGTTCCGAGGTCGGGAGGATGTCCCCCGCAATCGGAAAATGACATCTGAAGCTGTGCTTCTTATCCTCTTGGCCCGCTGAAGGTTCGGGGAAGACGCGGCTGCAGATATCCTGCGCGTAACGACAACGGGTGTGGAACTCGCAGCCGGATGGCCGCCTCATGAGGCTCGGCACCTCACCTTTGAGCTCGATCCTGTTGAGCACCGCATCTGGGTCAGGCTCAGGATTGGCCGCAAGCAGCGCCTCGGTGTAGGGATGTCGCGGTTGATCGAAAATACGCTCGGTCGCGCCGACCTCAATAAAGCGGCCGAGATACATGATCGCCATGCGATCGGTCATGTGGCGTACGACATTGAGATTGTGAGTGATGATCAGGATCGCCATGCCAAGTTCGGTTTGAAGCCTCGCGAGAAGATTGAGCACCTCGCCCTGCACCGAAACATCGAGGCCTGCGGTCGGCTCGTCGGCAATAAGCAAGTCCGGACTTAGCGCAAGAGCACGCGCGATACCAACGCGCCTGGCCTGACCACCGGAGAGCTGATGGGGGTAGCGACGAGCAAATTCCGCCGACAAGCCGACCATTCGAAGCAGTCGCTCCGCTTCCCCTTCGACATCGCGATCCTTTAGCCCATGGATGCGAAAGGGCTCTGTGAGAAGCGATCGCACTGTCAGCCTCGGCGAGAGTGAGCCGATAGGATCCTGGAACATCATCGCCATGCGCCGCAAATAGGGCTTGCGTTCAGCCCCGCTGAGCTCCTCAATTTCCTGCCCATCGAAGCTGATGCTGCCGCTCACAGCCCGCTGCAGGCCGATGATCGTGCGCGCGATAGTGGATTTGCCCGAGCCGCTTTCACCGACAAGGGCCAGCGTCTCGCCCTTGCGGATTTCAAAGGACACACCACATAGCGCGTCAATGAAAGGGGCTCTCGTCCCGGTTGCGAGCGCCTTAAGCGGACCCATAGTGCGGAAACGTACCCGCAGGTCCTCAACCCGGAGCAGCGCGCTCATACCGAAACCAACAGTTCTTTGTCGAGGAGATGGCATCGGGCGACTTGGTCTACGCCGATGCGGTACTCGACCGGGTTCTCTTGCCCACAGCGATCGAACGCTTGCCGGCAACGTGTCCGAAAGATACACCCTACCTTGGTGCCTAGGAGACTGGGCACCTCGCCCGGAATGGTCGGCAAAGTGCGCGTGCTTTTTTTGATCCGCCCGGGATCGCACTCCAGCAGTGCGCGTGTGTAGGGGTGAGCAGGATTATGGAAGATGTCCCGGACAGCTCCCTGCTCAACCACTTCCCCAGCATACATCACGGCGACCCGGTCGCACAGCTCAGCAACCGCACCGAGATGATGGGAAACGAACAGCACAGAGCAACCGATCTCTTTTTGCAAATCCTTGAGCAAATGAATGATCTGCACTTCCAGTGTTGCATCGAGCGCAGTGGTTGGCTCGTCGGCGACGAGGAGCGTCGGTTTCACAAGAAGCGCCATGGCAATGCAAACGCGCTGACGCATGCCACCTGAGAAGTGATGCGGATAGGCGCCGATACGGCTTTGCGGATCGGGAATTCCGACCCGTTGAAGCATGTCGATGGCACGGGCGCGTTTCTCGCCCCAGCTTCCTTGCTCGTGGTGCTGGACATCGATCATCTGGCTCTCGATGGTCCGCACGGGATTGAGTGCGGTCATCGGGTCTTGGAAGATCATCGAAAGATGATCGCCAAGCAGTCCCCGACGCGCCTGAGTTGGCATTTTGAGCAGGTCTTTATATTCGAACAGAATGCTGCCGGATGTCACATCTGCATTCTCTGGAAGTAGGCCCATCACTGTGTAGGCGAGTGTCGATTTTCCAGATCCGCTTTCTCCGACGATGCCAACCACCTGTCCGGCTGGCACATCGAGCGACACATTGCGCAGGGCATGGACGCGCCCCCGCGGCGTGCCGAAATCGAGATTTAGGTCACGGATCTCAAGAAGCGCGCGGCTTGACGAGAGCTGCGTTTTCGGATCTTTGCGTCTCATAGGTCTTTCCGCAATTTCGGATCGAATATGTCGCGCAGCGCTTCGCCCAGGAACGTGAAGCCGAGCGTTGCGAGGACGATCGGGATGCCGCTAGCTATCACCGGCCAAGGGGTCTGGTTAATGTAGCTATAGCCGTCGTTGAGGATAGCTCCCCAATCGGGCGTCGGTGGCCGCACGCCCATGCCGAGAAAGCTGAGACCCGCCTCTACGGCGATGACGGCCGGCACGTCCATACTCACCAGAATGAGAAGCGGGCCGAGGACATTGGGGAGTACGTGCACGGCGAGAATGCGCGTTGTTCCGGCCCCCATGCTGCGCTCTGCCGCAATATATTCACTGCTACGCAGCGCTTCCGTCTGGGTGCGCACCACACGCGCGTAAATGGGCATGGACGTTATCGCGATGACGAGAATAATACTCGCTAAGCTTGGTCCCAGAAGGGCGATCATGGCCAGCGCGAAAATAATACTCGGAAACGACCGGATCGTATCGAAGACAAGCAGTAGCAAATTGTCGAGCCAGCGGGGACCGAAGCCCGCGATCAAACCAAGGACTAGACCGACTGCCAGTGAACTGCCGAGAGAGGCGAAGGCAACGAGGAGCGGGATGCGGCCGCCCATGACGACGCGGGAGAATGTATCACGGCCCAGTTGGTCCGTGCCCAGCAGAAAATCGAGTGAAGGGCCAGCAAGACGCGGCCCGACCATGATTCTGATCGGATCATGCGTGATCATCAGCGGAGCGAAGATCGCGGTTGCTGCTATGAATATGACAAGAACTGCTCCGAGCATGCCCAGAAGGTTTTGTCGAAACTGCCGCAAAAAGGTGCGAGAGCTTTCGGCAGCCATTGCATCGTTGGTTTCGGGAAGAATGCTTTCAACGATCGCCATGTCAGAGCTTTTCCCGGGTTCGCGGATCGAGGAACGCGTTGATTACATCCGAGAGCGTCGTAGCCGAAACGATAAGGAAGGTGCTGACCAGCACGACGCCCATCACAATCGGGTAGTTGCGCGTATGGACCGCGTTGACAATCAAAGCCCCGATGCCAGGTCTCGCGAAAACCACCTCGATGAAGACAGCCGACGAAAGAAGCCACGCTATACCTACTCCGAGTATGGTCACGGTCGGCAGAATCGCGAGAGGCAGCGCGTAGCGCGCGACGATGCGCCATTCCGAGATTCCGAAAGAGCGAGCCATGCGCACATGGTTTTCCCCGAGAACCTCAAGCATGGATGCGCGTACCAGCCGGGAAATGTAGCCGACCCAGCCAATCCCTATTGCGAAGCCCGGAAGGACGAGATGGATGGGTCCATCCCAGAAGCCATTGCCGGCCCCGATCGCTGGCAACCAGCGCAGCGTCACCGCAAAAATCAGCAGCGCGTAAACCGCCACGACGAAGGAAGGAATGGCGATTGTGGCGACCGTCACGACGCCGGCCACCTGGTCGACCAGGGAGTTGCGCCGCATGGCCGAGTAGCAACCGAGCGGCACGGCTATCGCAACCGCACAGGAGATGGAGACCAGGATCAGTTGGATCGTATAAGGCAGTTGCTCGAAGACAATGTCCGCAACAGGCCTCTGGCTGAATACGTCGAAGCCGAGATCGCCATGAAGCAGCCCGCCGAAGAAGGTAGCGATCTGCACGACAAGCGGCTTGTCGAGCCCCATCTGCTGATGCAACAGCGCCTTCATCTCAGGCGTCGCCCGCGGGCCGAGTAGAACCGCGGCAGGATCGCCGGGCACCGCTCGGATCATCAAAAACAATAACGTCACCGCAATCGCAATGATTGCGATCGCCAGGACCAGCCTCCGACAGAGATAAAACCACATACCTACGCCCGACCCGCAACTCAAGCCGAAACTGGTTTGAAATTGATGTATAGCGGGTTCCCATCTGGGGTAGTTGCGGCCTGCATTTGTGTGATGCGGAACATGACTGGATTGGCCCCATGGGTCAGGAACCGGTAGGCGCCGGAGTCTTCCATGAGGTCCTGCATCTCATAGTAAAGCTTCGCCCGCTCGTTGGGGTCGCTGATGGTGACCGCCTTACCGCTGAGCTCGTCAAAACGCTCGCTTCGGAAACGCTCCCAGTTCCACACACCTACTTGACTTTGCACAAACCAGGACGCCGGGTAATACGGGTCTGGTAAACTGTAGAAACCATTGACAATGAGTTGTACGTCCTTCCACCGCGCGCCTTCCGATTCCATGCCAAGCGTCCAGAACGACCCAGAATCTTGGGCATTGACCTCAACCGCGATGCCGATCTGCGACAATTGCGCTTGTACCGTTTGGGCTATGGTCGAATTAGTGCTATCGTTCGTACAGTCGATTGTCAGGGTTAGACCACTGACACCCGCTTTGTCCAGAAACGCCTTGGCCTTGGCGAGATCGCCTTCCGGTGGGACGAGCGCCTTGTCGCGGTGCCCGACGATCCCTGGAGGAATGACGCCTGTCGCAACCTCCGCCTGTCCGCCATACGCGGCTTCTAGAATCTGCGGCACATTGATTGCCCATTGGATTGCCTTGCGGACATTAATGTCCTTCAGCTTCGGGTGATCCATGTTCATGCCGACCCAGGCGTAATAGAGCGAAGTATGATCTTCGATCTTGGTCTCGGCGGGCGGATTGCTCTTGAACGTCGCAAGTGAATCCAGACTGACACGAGTGAAATCGATGTCACCAGCTTGATAAGCCCGTTCCGCCGACTTCTCGTCGGTAATTGGAATAATTCGGATTTCGTCAAAGCCAGGCTTCGGACCCGACCAGTCCGGATTGCGGGTCAGAAGCACATACTGGTTCGGCTTCCAGTCGGCGAGCACATACGGGCCGGAGAAAGCCGGCGGCTTCATCCCGAAATCACCGCCGTCCTTTGTTGCCTTCATCACGGCATTCTCTGAGACGATAGTGCCAACGCCAAAGGGCAGTGCGGTGTACCAGAGCGGAACAAAGGGCGACTTGAGCACGATCACGCCAGTATAGTCATCTTCGATTTCAACATGGTCAAACGAACCCCAATCAGGCTTGACCGGCGAATTGTGCTTGATCACGCGCTCGAAAGAGAACTTGACATCCCTCGCGGTCAGTTCACCGTAGTTGCCCGTAAATTTGATGCCTTTCTTCAACCTGAAGCGGATATGGGTGGGATCGACCTGCTCGATCTTTTCTGCCGCTTCCAGCTCCCAGCCCCATTCGGAGCCCGGCTTGTAACATGTGAGCTTCGAATAAATGCAGTTCGCCACGTTCACATCGACCGGACCCGAATAGAAAGCCGGATCAAGCTTGGCGATATCACTAGCGTAACGCACCTTGAGCACCTTGCCCTCGGCCGCCCATATGGCTTGCGACAAGGGCATGCCCGCGGCGAAAGCTCCCCCGCCGAGCACTGCGCCGTTCTTGAGAAAGGCCCTTCGATTCACATTGCCTGTGGTATCAGTCATGATCTGTTCCTCCCTTTCCTTTGAGCGGTTTCCCTTGCAGCGGGCCGCTTTCCCCTTGGTTGATCCGGCACGTCGCCGTGGGCGCACTTTCGACACGGACCGCCATCTGCTCTCTCGCCGCCGAGCAGGCAGGCACCGAAAACAAGGAATATCGCACCAGCGGATCATTAACTAACGAATATAATTACGGTCTAACATCGGCTTTCTCGATGATGCACCTTCACAGACGAGACCAGGATCCAGAGGAACGATCGTGCGATTTAAACTAATCGTGAAGGAATCCAACGCGATCCGGGAATTGCTAGCTCGCCAGAGGGTTTGCCCGGGCAACACCTGTCCTGCGAAACCGCTGTCTGCTAGATGTGGCGTGGGCTGAGCGATCCGGCGCTCTCAGGCTCGTTTGCCGACGCGCATCAGCCGTGCCGGGCTGCCCGCCTCAGCCAGGATTTCCGCCACCGCAATGGATATGATCGAGCAAGCGAATCTGGTGCGGACGGGACATATCAGGCTCAACCGAGCTGGTCGAGCCGCAATCGCCTGCATAAAAGGCCATCAATCTCGATCTCAATGCGGTGATCCTTGATGTGTCAGACGATGCGCGTCGCGAGGTTTTGTCGACGACTATCCCTTAGGCTCATACCCCTTGTCACAAGCAAGTCCCGATCTGTGACGCCTTCGATGCTATCCCAATCTGCGATGCCTAGCAGATGTCCTGGGATAACGCCGATACGCCATTCCCGGACCGGAAATCTTGAGGCGTCTTGTGGTAGTAACTGCGAAATACCCGGCTAAGGTGCGACCCATCACAGAAGCCGCACTCCACTGCGATAATGGAAATCGACTTGGGCGTTCTCTGCAAAAGATGACGTGCATGATCGAGCCGTATTTGCGTGTAGATCGCCTGTGGAGAGGTACGGAGTTCTGACCGGAAGCGGCGCTCGATCAGCCGTCTGCTGAGCTTGAGCTTGCCGGCGAGGCGAGCGATGGTCAGGGGGACCTCCAGGTGGTGTTGCATCAGCAGCACAGCCCGTTTCAGGACTTCGTCACGAACGACAACCTCAAGGCGTCCGGTCGGTTGCGCCGTCTCACCCTTGGCCGCCTCGTTGAACATCATAATTCGCAAGCTTTTGGCGGCCAGGGCTTTGCCGAGATGCCTCTCGACGAGAAAGGCGGCGAGATGCGCGGCGCTCGCGCCGCCCGAACAGGTCAGCCGGTCTCGATCAACGACGTAGATTTGGTCGGAAACGGCCTGTAGGCCATCAAAAAGTCGCAGGAAATCTGAGTTGTGGAACCAGCTAACGCAACACTTGTAGCCGTTCATCAGGCCGGCGCGGCGCAAAACGAATGAGCCCGTACACAGCCCTACGAGTGGTATGCCTGCCTCGGCAGCGTGTCGAAGATGGTCGTCGAAGCGCGTGTCGACCAGGAGGGTTTCTTCTTCGAGAACCCCGCCGACAACCACCAGGTAGTCGAAGCGGCGAAGGTCTCCAATCCTTTCATGGGGTGAGATTGCAACGCCGCAGCTGGACAGGATCGGCGACATGTCGGGTGAAATGATGCGCCACTGGCAGCGGATTGGGCGGCTCCGGTCTCCGTCGTCTGCAGCCAAGCGTAGCACATCGACGAAGTTGGCAAATGCGCCGAGGGTAAACCGATGGAGCAGGAGGAACCCGACAGACAAGGGGGCAGAGTCCCGTGCAAGCCTTGATGCCTGATTCGTGGGTGAACCGGGGCCTTGTCGCAACTCTACTGTCATGCCGACGCAAACGTCCTTTCGCGGATGTTCCCAATCGCTCAAATAGGGCGCGAGCCGGTTATGCCGTGTCGCTGATAGAACATGGCGGAGAGTCTGACATGGTCCACCACTGGTCCCGCGATGCTTGGGCGTCCGTTCGCGCCAATGAGCCAGTTACCGTCGCCGTTTACTTGGCGCACGGGTTCGAACTGCTCGCTCTGTCGTCTGCTCTGGACGTCTTTCGCCTCGCCAACAAAGCGGCCGCACGGGAAGCCTTTCGATGGCGTACGGTTTCCCACTGGGGCGAAGCCGTGCGGGCCAGTTGCGGTATTGTTGTCGCGGCTGACGCCGACCTGGCCCAAGAACGCAGATATCTGCAGCAGCTTGAACGACCCGCACTGGCACTGATCTGCGGGGATGAGCCTGATGAAGGTCGTGAAACCAAAGTGCTGAGCGCATGGCTGCGCGAATGCAGGCAGCGCAGGATCGCCATAGGCGGGTTTGGAAGCGGTGTCGCTGCTTTGGCGAAAGCTGGTATGCTTAATGACCGCAAATGCGCCATCCATTGGGAGGAATTGCCGGCATTCAAGGAGCGGTTCATGCGCGTAGAGGCGGCGGCGACCGTCTATGAGGTCGACAATGATATCTGGACCTGTGCTGGCGGCACGGCAGCCTTCGATATGTTGGTCGAGCTTGTAAAACTGAATTGCGGTGAGCCTGTCGCAGTCAATGTTGGGGAGCTTGCTGTGGCTGGGCGTGTCCGAACTGGCGATGAACGTCAGCGACTGCCGCTGCTGCGTCAGCATGGCAGGATCAACCCCACGGTCGTGAAACTCATCGAATTGATGCAGAGAAACTTGGCTACCCCGCTTACCATGGCTGACCTCGCGGCGGCTGCGGGGCTGTCGCGGCGCCAGGTTGAACGTCTGTTCCGCAATGACCTCGGTCGCTCGCCCTGCCGCTACTTTCGGGAATTGCGGTTGGAACACGCGAAGCTCCTGCTTGCCCAGTCGTCGATGCCGGTTTTGGAAATTGCGGTGTCTTGCGGTTTCGTGTCTGCCTCCCATTTTTCGAGGTGTTTCCGCGAGACGCATCAGATAGCGCCTCATGAAGCGCGCAATCTTTCGGCCGGAAGGTATCTCGGTGTATAAACGCCACGACCTAACGCCGGCGACACACGCCCTGACACGGTTTCGCTCCTAACAAGGGCATGGCGTTATTCCGATAGTATTAATAGCCGGCCTCCCGGTTGAACAGCGGAACGACGTCAAGACCGCGCTCAAGACGGCGCACGTTGTTGGCGATTACATCAACTGCGCTCGATGCAAATGTGGCCCCCGACACATGCGGCGTGATGTACACTTGCGGGTGAGTCCAATAGCGATGCTCCAGAGGAAGCGGTTCCTGGGCGAATGCATCTAACGCGGCGCCGGCGAGATGGCCGCGGTCGAGAGCGTCAAGCAGGGACTCGTCATAGACGACCGCGCCGCGGCTGATGTTAACAAAAAAGCTGCCCGGGGGCATGGCCGAGAATATTTTCTCATCGAGAAAGTGCCGCGTCTTCGGGGATAGTGGGAGGGCGTTGATAACGATATCGATGCGGCTCAGGAACTCTGGGAGGGAATCCGTTCCGAAATAGCAGTTGACCCCTTCGATCTGTCGCGCGCTGCGGTCCCACCCGCTGACAGCGTATCCAAAATCGCGAACGCGGCTAGCGACTTCCGTGCCGATGCGACCCAAACCGAACACGCCCGCCCGGAACTCTCTCGTGGGGACGATCTGCTTACGATGCCAGATCCGGTCCTTCTGCTGTGATCGATAGTCCGCATAACGCCTGTGAAATGTCAGTACCCAATAGAGGGCGTGTGCCGCCATGTCGCGGGCGACGGCCGGATCCGCGAGCAAGATCACGGGAACGTCGGGTAGGGTAGGATCTGCCACGAAGTGCTCCGCCCCGGCGCCGAGTGAGAAAATTGCCTTGAGATTCGGATACCGGTTAAGGTCACCTGCGGGGTGGTTCCAGACCATCGCATAGACGACCTCATTGGGATCAATCGGTTCACCGAACACTTTGACAGGCAATTCAGGAAGCTGGCGGCAAAGTTCCCTTCGCCAGCTTTCATTGTCGTAGCCATGGTTGTTCAACAGGATGGTCATGGTTTTGGCGCCCCTGGGAGGAGAATAGGCTCGCGCGGATGCAAGGGCTGGCCATGCGACCTCCGTGCAAGGCTTCTGCAGACGAGTAGGCGCTGGAAACCCCGGCCAGTGCCTGCCGGGGATTCAAGCTGTTCGATTAATAACGGTACGAGGGATCAACCCGGTCGCACTGGCGCAACAGGGCGGGCCATTCATATTTGCCGAGCGGGAAATCGTCATATTGGCGGTGCGCCAGGCGCCAGATGTCCTCACGGCTCTTGTCGAGCTTGAGCCCCGTAGAATAGGCATCAATTAACACGCGGCAGGCACGGACCGTGTAATAAAGATTCATGAAGGCTTCACCGGCGGTAGCACCCACCGCGAGGAATCCATGGTTCTTCATGATCAGGCATTTTTTGCCCTCGATGTTCTTAGCGAGGCGGTCCCGCTCCTCGAGTGTGAGGGACAGTCCTTCCCAATCATGATAACCGATGTCGCCCCAAAGCATCGAGCCATCCTGGGTAAGGAACTCAAGGCCATCCTGCAGCGCAGTGATGGCCAGGCCGGCCGGCGCGTGGCTGTGGAACACCACCTTCATGTCGTGATGGGTGTTGTGAATTGCTGAATGGATGACGAAACCGGCGGTATTGACGTCTGGCGGGCCGTATAGAACCTTACCCTGCTCGTCGACCTTGATCAGGTTCGACGCCGTGACCTCGTTGTAAAGCAGGCCGAAGCGGTTCAGCAGGAACTGGTGATCGGTGCCTGGCACCCGCATCGTGATGTGATTCCAGATCAGGTCGTCATAGCCGTAAATATTCGCCAGACGGTACAGGGCAGCGAGGTCGACTCGCGCTTCCCACTCTTCCTTGGAGATGTTCGCATGGCCGCCCTGGACGCTGAAGTCCTCGGCTTTCATCTCATGTGCCATTGGTTTTCCTTTCGATCGGTTATTGTCAAATGGAGCGGAGAAATGTGCCATTCTGCTCTTCCAAGAGCTTCACCGCCATGAGGTGGTTCTGGTCAAAACCGTACTGATCGACGGCTTTTTTGTAGATCGCCTCAACCTGTTCGCACATGGGCAACGTGGCGCCGACAGTTCGTGCCAGCTCCAGGGTCAGGACCAAATCTTTGTGTGCAAGGCCGAGCGCGAAGCCGGGATCGTAACTTCCGTCAAGAATAGCCGGGCCGTAGCGGTCCGCGACATAGCTCGCTCCGGTGCTGCCTTGGATGATTCCGAGCATGGTCGCAGCAGGAACCCCACCCATTACTCCTAGCATCAGCGCCTCACTCAGCGCCACCGAGTTTAGGTAGCAAAGCACGACCTGCGAAATCTTGGCCACGTAGCCAGCTCCGTGAGGGCCAAGATGCATGATCCGGTTGCCAATCTTTTCCAGAACCGGCTTGCACCGCGCAAACACATGCTTGTCGCCGCCGACCATGATCATCAGGGTTCCGGCAGCTGCTCCTTCAATCCCGCCAGTAACCGGTGCATCGAGAAACGCAATCTCCCGGTCGGTGGCAGCGGCGCGGATGCGTCGCTCGCACTCCAAGTTGTTGGTCGAAAGGTCGATCCAGACGGAGGCTTTCGGCAGCCCGGCGAGAATGCCTTGTTCGGACAGCGCCACGGCCTCGATGATCTTCGGGTTTGGCAGCGATGTGAACGCGATATCGGCGCCGGAGGCCGCCTCGGCAGCGGTGGTGGCCGACGAGATTGCATGGTTGCCGGCCGCTGCTCCCGTCGCCCGCACGGCATCAACCTTATTTGAATCGAGGTCGAACAGGGCAAGCTCGTAACCGGCGCGTGCCAGGTTGCTGGCCATTGGCCCGCCCATATTGCCTAACCCAATGAATGCAATCCGCATAGATATCTCCGTTGTGGCCAGCCAGCCCGTTTTTGGCATGTCTGAGCAGGCGCTGTTGTGACTGGTTTTCGGCCAGGCAGTCTTTCTCACCCTGATTGACGTGGCAAACGAATATAATTACGGAGTCACATCGAAGAATTCGATTTGAAAGTCATTTTCTTGAACATCGAGCACATCAGGGCTTTCCTAGAAGTCGGCGCGGCCGGTAGCTTCCAGCATGCTGCCGACCAGCTTAACGTCACCCAGTCGACCATTAGTGCGAGGATAAAGGCGCTCGAACGCAGGCTGAACCGCCAACTGTTTCACCGTAAGCGCAACGGAGTGGCGCTTACGACGGGCGGTCATCAGTTCCATGCGAGCGCCGTGAATATCGTACGCGCTTGGGAGCGCGGGCAGCAGGTGGCCACCCTGCCGGAAGGCCTTAATGCCTTCGTCACCTTGGGCGTCGAGGATAACCATTGGCCCCGCGTCGTGCCGGGCTGGTTGGAATGCATGGCCAAGGCATTGCCGGACGGCGTCGCAAGCGCGATCAGCGAGCGCTCGGATATTCTTATGGAGAGACTGCGAGCCGGACTGCTCGACATTGCTGTGCTTTACGACCCACGTCATTGCGCGGAGGCACGGATCGAGCCACTCATCAGCGAAGAACTCGTGATGGTTTCGACCAAGCCACGTGCGGTTCAAAGCGGCGTTGTTCCTGGCTACGTCTTCGTGGATTGGGGTGAAACGTTCCGAGCCCAGCACAGCATGCATTTTCCTGGCGTGTTTAGCCACAAGCTTACTATCCGCAGTTCAGCGGTAGCAATGGATCATATCCTGGCTAACGGCGGCTCCGGGTATTTCCTGGCCGAGTCCGTGACCCAGCACGTCAAATGTGGCCGCCTGCATCTGGTCGAGGGAGCTCCGCGCTTTCAACGAACAGTCTTCGTCGCCGTTCGTATTGACGTCATTGCGCCCGAATTTATCGAAACCGCTGTGCAAGCCTTGCGCGATACGATCGCCTGAATTCCGGTCCAAAGCCAGAGAGATGACATGAAAATCACCACGTTGAAGACCCGACTGACGGACGTGCCTTTTGCCAATCCGATCACCACGGCCATTCATAATATGCGCTCCGTCGGGTGCCTGCTCGTGTATCTAGAAACCGATGTAGGGCTGGTGGGCCAGAGTTATATCTTCACATTGAACGCCGTCCGGCTTAAAGCCTTCGACGAGATGGTGCGCGGCTTCTCGCATCGCATCGTGGGCCAGGATCCTCACTATGTGACGGCGATCAATTCTGCGATCTGGTCCGAAATTAACCCGACCGGTTATGCAGGCGTCACGATCTCGGCGCTCTCCGCACTTGACACGGCCTGCTGGGATCTGATCGGCAAAAGTGCGGACCGGCCGCTCCATCATCTGTTCGGGGCCTGCAGGGATCGCATTCGCACATATGCCAGCGGCGGCCTCTGGCTTTCCCAGAACATCGACGAACTGGTTAATGAGGCGGCGACCTTTCTGGACCAGGGGTTCCGGGCGATGAAGGTGCGGGTTGGCAAGGCCGACCCGCGAGAGGATTTTGAACGCGTGAGGGCTGTCCGCGAGGCCGTTGGACCCTCCATCGAACTTCTCGCGGACGCCAACCAGGCGCTCACGCCAAAGCAGGCGATCCGACTTGGCAGGATGCTTGAGGAGCTCGACATCGGTTGGCTGGAGGAGCCGGTCTCGGTCCATGACCTCGTGGGCCAGGCCGAGGTCCGCAACGCGCTCGATCTGACGATTGCCTCGGGTGAGACAGAGTGGACGCGTTTTGGTATCCGCAACACGATCGAGGCCCGCGCCGCAGATGTGTTGATGCCGGACCTCCAGAGGATTGGCGGGCTGACCGAAATGCGCCGCGTTGCAGCCTTGGCGGAGGCTTACAGCCTGCCGATTTCCACTCACATATTTACCGAGCATAGCCTCTGCATTGCCGGTTCTGCCGCCAATTGCATCTCCGTTGAACACATGCCGTGGTACGCCCCACTGTTCCGCGAAGAGATGAAGATCGTGGATGGCGACATCATCATACCCGTCCGTCCCGGCACAGGCTTCACCTTCGACGAGGCTGCCGTGACCCGCTTCGCCATCGACCATTAGGTTTGGCATCGAAAAAGTCGATGTCAGGCCCGAATTATATTCGTTAGTTAGATGTTCGATATTCCTATAATTCCTAAGCGGGGAACCGGCCCGGTAGCCTCTAGCCGCCGAGGAGAATCGCCTGGAATGGAAAACCAACAGGAGAAGACAATGCTCTCACGCACGCTTAAACTTACTGCCGCTGTGTTTATCGCAACGCTCGCCGCGTCCGCGGCCGAAGCGAAATGCGGCGACGTCACCATTACCGAGATGAACTGGGCTTCGGGGTCGATCGTCACCGCCGTCTCCAAGTTCCTGATGGAGCAGGGATACGGCTGCAAGGTCACGGTGGTCCCATCGGCTACGGCTACGGCAGTCACCTCTGTCGCAGAGACCGGCCGCCCCGACATCGTGACCGAACTCTGGCTCAACGGCGCGCCGGCTTATCCAGGATTGCTGGCCGCCGGTAAAGTCAAGACGTTGGGCCATGTCCTCACCCCCGGCGGCATTGATGCATGGTGGGTTCCGCAATACCTGGTGGACGAACATCCGGAACTTGCGAAGATCGATGGCATTCTGGCGCATCCCGACTGGGTAGGCGGCAAATTCCATAATTGCCCCGAAGGCTGGGGCTGTAAGATCACCAACGACCATCTGGCGGAAGCCTTCGATCTGAAAAGCCACGGCATCGAAGTCTTTAATCACGGCTCCGGAGAGACGCTGGCAGCGGCGATAGCTGCGGCCAACGAGAACAAGCAGCCCTGGTTCGGTTACTATTGGGGTCCAACATCCGTGCTCGGCAAATACAAGATGGTCAAGGTCGACATTGGCCCGTACGTCCCTGAGATCCACGCCTGCAACGCGGTCGAAACCTGCAAGAAACCCGGTAAGTCGGCTTATCCGCCGGCAGAAGTCGTAACGGCAGCGACGACGGATTTCGAGAAGCGTGAGCCGGAGATAGCAGCGCTAATGTCTAAGGTCACCTTCACGAATGAGCAGATGAGCGAGACCCTGGCTTGGCAGGATAGCAAGAAGGCTTCGGCCGATGAGTCTGCGGTTCACTTTCTGACCACCTACAAAACGATTTGGGCGGACTGGCTCAGCCCCGAAGCCAAGGAAAAGCTTGCGGCAGTCCTGAAGTGAGATCCATCATTTCACTTGGACTCCGCACCTAATGGACGTGACGGGCTGTTCACTGATTTGGCAACCTCAAGCACGTCGACAAGCACCTCTCGTCCAATTCCGGTGCCACGCGCTGATGAGCCCGGCTGCCGGAGTACCGCGATTTAAGGCGACACATGGCAGCGTACGAAAGAGCTTTTGACTCGCTGGGACTGCGGTCGTGGTGCGACGTCGGCGCCATCGGTGGCCCCATGTCGATGGACGATCTACTTGCAAAGACTGGCGCCGCGGGGACCGACCAAACCGAATCTTTCCCGTTTCCATCCCTGGACGCCCTTCACAAGGCCTGCGGCGCCATCCCTCGCACCCGCGACATGACTGCCGGGTTGGAACGCCTGTTCCTGAATGTGAAAGATCCCATCAAAGTGGTTTTGGATCCGGTTACGCAGCCATTGAGTTGGGCCTTGCGTAACGCCATCGACATCATGCAAATGCTTCCGTGGTGGGCCGCGATCCTGATCCTGGTCGCCATCGCCCATTTTGCCGGGCGTCGCATCGGCGTGACGATGTTCGTGCTGGTGGCGTTCCTTGGGTTGGCGTTCATTGACCATTTTGGCTACGCGATGCAGACGCTCGCCATCATAATGGTCTGTACGTTCATCTGCGTCCTGTTCGGTGTGCCTATCGGCATTGCGATGTCACGCAGTAATCGGTTGGAGCGTTGGCTGACGCCTTTTCTAGACCTGCTGCAGACGTTGCCCACCTTCGTCTATCTTATCCCGCTGATATTTCTGTTCAGTGTCACGGAGCCGAAGCTCTACGGCATAGCAATCATTCTCTACGCCGTGGTGCCATCTATCAGGCTCACTAACCTGGGCATTCGGCTGGTGGACAAGGACGTTCTGGAAGCGGGGGAGGCGTTTGGCATGACCTCTTGGCAAAAGCTCTATCGCGTCCAGTTGCCGCTCGCGTTGCCGAACATCATGGCGGGGATCAACCAGACCATCATGCTGTCTTTATCCATGGTCGTGATCGCTTCGCTGGTGTCTGCGCCTGGCTTGGGAACCCTTGTCCTGCGAGGTATCAACAAACTTGAACTCGGCGTCGGCCTCATCGCAGGCCTCGGCATTGTTCTCCTCGCCATTGTGCTCGACCGGGTCAGCCGGGCTGCCCTCCAGCGCGTCAACAAGATGCACCAGTCGCGGACATGAGTATGACCGAGAGTTTCGTATCAATCCGCAACCTCTATAAGATCTTCGGCAACAATGCGCCGGCCATGGTGTCTTACGCGAAGTCGGGGATGCATAAGAAAGACATGCTGCAGGCCCACGGCCATGTGCTCGGGCTGCGCGACATTAATGTTGAGATCAAAAAAGGCGAGATCACGGTGATCATGGGCCTCTCGGGCTCTGGAAAATCGACCCTGATCCGTCACCTCAACCGCCTTATCGACCCCACGGCGGGTGAGGTAATAGTCAACGGGACGGACATCATGAAACTCGATCGGGCGAGGCTCCGGCAGCTGCGCCGCACTCAGATGTCGATGGTCTTTCAGAAGTTTGCGCTGCTGCCGCATGAGACAGTCCTAAGGAATGCCGGTATGCCGTGCTCGGTGCGCGGCGACGGACGGGCAAAGACCGACGAGACGGCCCGCAAGTGGCTGAACAGGGTCGGTCTGGCGGGCTCGGAGGCGCTGTATCCCCACCAACTCTCGGGGGGCATGCAGCAGCGCGTCGGCCTCGCCCGGGCTCTGACGTCGAACTCCGAGCTCATGCTCATGGACGAAGCCTATTCAGCGCTGGACCCACTCATCCGGTCGAGCATGCAGGACCTTCTCCTCGAACTGCAGAAGGACCTCCAGAAGACCGTCGTATTCATCACACATGACCTCGATGAGGCTCTCAAGCTTGCGGACCACCTGGTGATCTTGAAGGACGGCGAGATCGTGCAGCAGGGGGAGCCGCAATACATCCTCCTCAACCCCGCCGACCCTTACATTGAAGACTTCGTCAGCGATATCAACCGCGCACGCGTCCTTCGCGTCCGATCGGTAATGGAGAAGACGATCACCGAGGACGACGGCTATGAAGTCCTGGACGGGGACGAGACCTTGGAGCGGGCGATCCTGCGATCCCATGGCGTCGCCGACAAATCCTTCGCGGTACACTCGGACGGAGTTCGGGTGGGTACGCTCAACATGACTGATGTTCTGAAGGCGCTTGTACCCGCGGTGGCGACCGGGCGGAACCATAGCGACTTGTGAGTTAGGACCACGACAATGGGATTCCCATGGCGCTCCCCAATCGAATGGACCTCGCTGTTGCCGAGAAAATGCCGTACCCCATGGCTGCACATCTTTGTGCTAAGGCTTTTCAGGCGTCGCCCGGGAAAATGACTGTATGAACCCTCTGGTCACAGCTTACGGAGCCCTCGTATTGGGTATTGTGTCGGAAGTCATCGGTTCATCGCTGTTGCCAAAAACACAGCAATTCACGAAGCTTGGACCTACTGCAGCTGCCATCGCCAGCTTTATTGTCGCGTTGTTCTTTCTCTCCCATGCCCTCAAATTGATTCCCCTGGGTGTCACGTACGCAATCTGGTGCGGTGTCGGCATGGTGCTGACGGCTATGGTGAGCGTTCACGTCTATAGGTCGCCGCTTGACCTGCCTGCGATATTGGGGATCATTCTGATTATTTGCGGTGTCGTGGTGATCAACATTTTCTCCAAGACTGTTGCTCACCGATAGCGAGTTTCGTTAGTCGCCCTGGCAGTCGAGCTGCTAAGGTTTGGAAATCCGCCGACCTCACGGTCCACGATGCGAAGGCGTCGGAGAATGCGCGCTGGTTGGCCGGCAGCAGATACGGATCGCCAAGTTCGAGCGCCAGATTCGCTGCCAACGGTTTGGAGCGTTCATCGCGGTAGATCGATCAGTTGGCGGTGGGGTTAGAGGATCTGAAAGACGACGCCCACAGAAGACGGACTGGCAGAACGGGCCGAAGCCACGACGACGATGGCGTCGGATTTACGCGCAGCACGCTAGTCTAGCTCGCACAGCGTGGATCTACCGATCAGGCTTACGCCGCGAGATTCGGGAGCGGTGTTTTCCGCTGCCGAACCTGAGCGGTGCGTCCTCACCATATTTGCGCAAGCTCGAGAAAACCGAACGGCTTACTGCAACTCTCGCGCGCGTCCGGCGCCATTCCTGGTTTCCCAGATTGACTCGAAGTTGCGTAGCATCACTTCCGCGACGCTGAAGGTGTGCTTTCCTTGCCGGGAA
>NZ_RZTJ01000035.1:0-28124 GCF_003997065.1 Mesorhizobium sp. M6A.T.Ce.TU.016.01.1.1
GCCCCCGCCCAACCGGCCGCCCCCGCCCAGCCGGCGGCGCCGGTCGATCCGAACGCCGTGGTCGCCACGATCAACGGCCAGACGCTGACCGAGGCAGACCTTGCGCTTGCCGAAGGCGAGCTGTCACAGCAGTTCGCGCAGATGCCGCCCGAACAGCGCCGCGCTGCGGCGCTTTCGGCGGCGATCGAAATCAAGGTCATGGCAGCCCAGGCGGTCACCACCGGCCTCGACAAGGATCCCGACTTCCAGCGCCGCATGGCGTTCCTGCAGCAGCGCGCCCTGCATGGCGAAATGGTCGAGAAGGATGTCGTCGACAAGGTCACGGATGCCGAGGTTCGCGCCCGCTACGACCAGGAAATCGCCAACACACCGCCGACCAACGAAGTGCATGCCCGTCACATCCTCGTGAAGTCGAAGGAAGAGGCCGACGCGATCATCAAGCAGCTCGACGGCGGCGCCGATTTCCAGAAACTCGCCAACGAGCACACCAGCGATCCGAGCGGCAAGACCAGCGGTGGCGACCTCGGCTGGTTCGGTCCTGGACAGATGGTGCCGGAATTCGACAAGGCGGCCTCCGCGCTGGCGGTCGGCAAATACACCGAGCAGCCGGTGCAAACGCAGTTCGGCTGGCACGTCATCAAGGTCGAGGACAAGCGCACCAAGCAGCCGCCGGCATACGACCAGGTCAAGGACCAGGCCCGTCAGGCGGTCATCCGCGACAAGTATATCGCGCTGGTCAAGACGCTGCGCGCCGACGCCAAAGTCGAAATCCCGGATGAGAAGCTGAAGAAGACGGTCGACGCGCTGGAAAACACCAAATAGTCCCAGCCCGGAACCCGCGACAGGGCGCCGCACGGCGTCCTGTCGCTTTACCTATAGTGCGTCGACGCCTTGAATGCCGCCGGATCGCCGGCGGCGAGTGCGCCGGTGAATTCCGGGATCCGCACCAGAAGCATCATTGCCCAGAACAGCGGCCAGTCCGTCCATCGGCAGAACTCATTGCCCACGGCTTGCGCGGTCTGGCGGTTTTCCTTGAACGATGTCGCCACGGCACGAACGGCCAGGCCGAGCCTGGAAAAGCGATGCTTCTTGCGCAGCAGCAGCATCCGCGCAAACTGGAAGCCCTTGTTGCGCCGGACATCCCAGATGAACCCCAGTCCCTCATAGGCGTGGATCGAGACGGCTTGGGCGGCCAGCTCCATCGCCACACCATCCCTCAGCATGGCGTGCTGGCGCAGATGCGAGCTGACGAAGGGTCCATGGTCGGCCTCGAAGCGATATTGCTCAAGCACCGACCGTCGATAGAGCGCGCCATTGTTGCTGGCATGAATGATCTGGCCAAGTATGTTGCGGCGCTCGATGAAGCCGCGGTCGAGCAGCGACATCACCCTTTTCATCATGCTCTCTTCGCCGTAGCTGGTCCGTCCCGAAACCGCGTCGAGCTTCGGGTTTTTCTCGACGGTCTCGTACAACGCCGCCAGCCATCCCGGACCGGGCAGGCAATCGGCTTCGACCACCGCAACGAGGTCATGGCGGCAGTATGACAGCGCAGCGTCCTTCAGTTGCGAGGATTCGTCGCTGTCATGCGTGGCTACGATCACCGACGGGCAGAGATATGCGGCCTTGCCGGCAAGCTCGGCCTCGATTGTGGAGGCATGTCCATTTTTTGAGGCATGCCCGCCTTCTGAACCAGGGTCGCCGGGCAGCATGATGACGATCTCGGCCGGCACGCCGCGCGTATCCTGCGCGTAGGCGCGCAACGAGCGCCGCAATTCCGCGTCGCCGTCGGACGTCAGATAGTCGGAAACGATGATCAGGCTGACGGGCAGCACTGGAGATGTTCTTTCAGGCAAGCCGCCGATCCCCTGTCAACGCTTGTGAGCGATGCCTTGTACCACGTAGCGGACCGCTTTGCGTATGGTCGTTTCGTCTTCGTTGAGGCGATTGGTCAAAAGATGCGTCCAGGCAAAGGAGGCGACCAGGTCGGCGACGAGCATGGGATCGACGTCGGCCGCCACCTCGCCTCTTGCCTTGGCGCGTTCGATCATCTGACCGGTATGGGCATGACGTCCTTTCGTGTATTCGGCAAGGACGGCGGCCACGGTTGCATCCGACTGCGCCTCGGCGATCAGCGACCTGAAGACGCTGCCTGACGATGTCTCACGCCAGTGTGAGAACAGGTTCTTCAGGAAGCCGACGAGATCGTCCTCGAGGTTTCCGGTATCGGGATACTCGACGCGCTTGAGCCGCTGATAGACGTCGAAGAGCAAAGCGGCCTTGCTCGGCCACCAGCGATAGATCGTGGGCTTTCCAGCACGGGCCCGCCGCGCCACCGCTTCGATCGAGAAGCCGGAATAACCGGCCTCGACCAGCACCGCCTCGGCGGCGTCGAGAATGGCGTCGGCGCTGTCGGGGTTACGCCGCGCGCCAATTGACTTGCGGGCCTGATCTGCGTCCTCACCCATCTGCCATTTCCCTTGCCGGCAAGTTTCCCCTCAGCATTCATATACGACCTCTTGACGAAACGGAACGGTCCGTTTTATATAACGGAACGTTTCGTAACGATAAGGAGAGAGCAATGACCTCGACTGCTGCCACCACCCGCTTCTCGCGCCCTCGCTTTGCCCTGCTGGTGCTTGCCGGCGTCTATCCGCTGATCACAGCCATCCTCTATGCAGTGTTCCCGCTGACCGAGGAGTGGGAAATCTGGCAGCGCGCGCTGGTCATCGCCCCGTTGATGGTCTCGATCATGATCTGGGGGCTCATCCCGGTGGTGCAGACGACGTTCCGGAGGTTCCTCAATCCTGCCCCACGATGCGAGGGTGCTGCCGGCAGTTTCCTTTCCAGAAACGGCCTTTAGGGCGAAGCTGCCGGTGCCGCCCGCAACGGCCGGGAAAACGCCCTTGCGCCGGCGCCCGCTATCAGGCAAACCGGCGTTTCCCTTGCGTTTCCCCGCCCGAGGCCTTCATGTCAGCCACGATTTCGCCGCTCGCGCCGAAGAAATATCCCAAAATGCCTGATATCGAGGGCGCCCGCATCGCCACCGCCGAGGCCGGGATAAAGTACAAGAACCGTACTGACCTGCTGACCATGGTCTTCGATGCCGGCACCACGGTCGCCGGCGTGTTCACCAAGTCGAAATGCCCGTCGGCGCCAGTCGATTTCTGCCGCCAGAACCTTGGGCAGGGCAAGGCGCGCGTCCTGGTCGTCAACTCCGGCAACGCCAATGCCTTCACTGGCAAGAAGGGCCGAGCCTCCACGGCAATAACCGGCGAGGCTGCAGCCAAGGCTGCAGGCTGCGCGCCGGACGAGGTGTTTCTGGCCTCGACCGGTGTCATCGGCGAGCCGCTGGATGCCGGCAAGTTCAGCCATTTGCTCGCCGGACTGGTCAAGGACGGCAGACCGGATCTGTGGACCGAAGCCGCCAAGGCGATCATGACTACCGACACCTATCCGAAACTGGCGACCGCGACGGTGAAGCTCGGCGACGCCGATGTCACCATCAACGGCATTGCCAAGGGCGCCGGCATGATCGCGCCCGACATGGCGACGATGCTCTCCTTCATCGCCACCGACGCGCCGATCGCAGCGCCCGTGCTGCAGGATCTTTTGTCGCGCGGCACCGCCAAGACCTTCAATGCGGTCACCGTCGACAGCGACACCTCGACCAGCGACACGCTGCTGATGTTCGCCACCGGCACTGCCGCCAGGCGCGGCGCGCCTGATATCACGGATGTCGGGGATGCGCGCCTCGGCGCCTTCCGCCGCGCGCTCGGCAAGGTGCTGAAATCGCTGGCGTTGCAAGTGGTGCGCGACGGCGAGGGCGCCCGCAAGCAGGTCGAGGTCACCGTCACCGGCGCAAAATCGGCCCGCTCGGCCAAGCGCATCGCGCTGTCGATCGCCAATTCGCCGCTGGTCAAGACGGCGGTCGCCGGCGAGGACGCCAATTGGGGCCGCGTCGTCATGGCCATCGGCAAGGCCGGCGAACCGGCCGACCGCGACCTTCTGTCGATCTGGTTCGGCGATATCAGGCTGGCGCATCAGGGCGAGCGCGATTCCGCCTACTCCGAGGAGGCGACATCGGCCTATATGAAGCGCGACGAGATACGCATCCATGCCGATATCGGCATCGGCCGCGGCAAGGCGACGGTGTGGACTTGCGACCTCACCAAGGAGTATGTCGCCATCAACGGCGATTATCGGAGCTGATGGCGTTGGTTTCCAGACATCCGGCAAGCGTGCTTGCCATCGTGCGGCGCTACGAGGCGGCCGGCTTTCGCGCCTGGCCGGCGGCGGCCGTCCATTATGACGGCACCTGGGTGGTGCGGCTGACGGCGGGTCATCCGGCCAAGCGGCTGAATTCGGTCAACCCGCTCGATCCGGGCGATATCCAGCACATTGCCGATCGCATAGGCCGCGCCAGCCGCCGTTTCGACGCCTATGGCCGGCCGCTGACCTTTCGCATATCGCCGCTGTCAGGGCCGGTCCTTTCCAAACATCTCGACAGCGAGGGCTGGAGCACATTCGACGAATCGCTGGTCATGCGGCTGCCGCTCGCGGACGCCCAGCTCGATGCCGCCATGGACCAGATTCCGCTGAAGGACATCAGCCGCTTCATCGGGGCATCGCTCAAGGTGAGTGGCTCGGATGTGTCGCTGCGGCCGGGCCTGTCGGAGATCATCGGCGCCATCCAGCCGGAAGCCGGGCTGTTCGCGCTCGAAGAGGGCACCGAGCCACTGGCGACGCTGATCTGCGTCCATGATGGCGATCTTGCCGGACTGTTCGAGATCGCCACCGACAAATCGGTGCGCAACAAGGGCCATGGCCGCCACCTCATCCTGTCGGCGCTGAAATGGGCGCGGCTGCGCGGCGCCCGGGAGGCCTGGCTGCAGGTCGAGGCCGACAATGCGCCGGCGCTGGCGCTCTATCGTTCGCTCGGGTTCGATGAAGTCTACCGTTACCACTATCGCCGGCCGCCCGGCGCATGACCGGCCCGAGCCCTGCCGGCAAGCGCCTGCTCCTGGTCGCAGCCTGCGCGCTGGTCGATGCCGACGGCCGCGTGCTTCTGGCGCAGCGGCCCGAAGGCAAGCAACTCGCCGGCCTGTGGGAGTTTCCGGGCGGCAAGGTCGAGCCCGGCGAGACGCCGGAAGAATGCCTCATCCGGGAGTTGTACGAGGAGATCGGCATCGAAACCGATATTCCCTGCCTGGCGCCATTCACCTTCGCCAGCCACTCCTATGATGATTTTCACCTGCTGATGCCGCTGTTCGTCTGCCGTCGCTTCCGCGGCATCGCGCAGCCGAAGGAGGGGCAAGTGCTGAAATGGGTGCGGCCGCGTCAGATGCGCGATTTTCCGATGCCGCCGGCCGACGCGCCGCTGATCCAGTTCCTCATCGATCTTCTGTGATTGTGCGTTCACTGCCCGACAGCGTTAATGGAAGATTTATCTTGCCGTGAAAAATTGACGGTATGGAAATCGAGGGAAGGCCATGTTCAGGCCTTCGCCGGAGAGCGACTGCATGAGCCTCGACAGGGACTGGGATTCGATCCGGCCCGACCGCAGTGAAAGCGCTGTCCATGTCGGGATGGGCATATTGCGGATCACGCTGCTGTTCGGCTCGGCCGCGGTGGCACTGGCCTTGATCGCGACGCCGTTCCTCGACAGCCGGACGCGATTGCAGTCCGGCCGCGCCGATTTTGCCGGGGGCCTCGATACGATGAGCACAGGATCGATCGGGAACACAGGCCCGATCGGCCATACCTACACGCTGCGCAGGAGCGTGCTGCAGCCGCTGCCCAGTTCGGTCTGCGTGATACGCGACAATGGCAAGCGCAGCGGCGACTGCTGACATGGTTTAAAGCGGTCGTTTCATCGCCTGTTAAGGCTGTGCCATTAACCTTTCTTAACAGGTCGGCACTAGGGTTCCGGCAGGCGGGATCGACGGCCATGAAAATATTGCTGCAACGATTTTGGGAAGACGAAACCGGCGCGACGGTCATAGAGTACAGCGTCATCGTGACCGTGCTGTCGCTGGCCATCGTTGGCGGGGCCGGCCAAGTGTTCGATGCCCTCAAATGGCTGTTCAGCGACAACAACAGCAGGCTTGTGAACGCTTTCGCGCAGTGATCACGACCGGGTACCCGCATCCGTAGAATCCGGTCAACGCCCGCCGGGATTTTCCAGTATTGTCTTCAGCGAGATTTTCGCGGAGCCGGGCTTCAGCGGCTTTTGCTGCGAGGCGTCGGGCGCCCAGCCTGACATCCAGACGATCGGGAAACTCGCTCTGACGCGGCCATCGGCATTCGAAAATCGTTCGGCATAGATTTCGGCGGCGCGGGCAAACAGCCTTCGCGTCCCGGGTCGCCTGCTACGGTCGATGAGCGCGCTGGTCTCGCCCATCGCCCGCAGGTCCGCCATCACGCCGAACAGGGAATCGTAGCGCACCGTCACCGTCTCGACATCGGCGACCGGCAAAGCCAGGCCGGCGCGTTGCAGAAGCGCCCCGGCGTCGCGCACGTCGGTGAACGGGATGACGCGCGGGCTGGCGCCGCCATAAAGCTCGGTCTCGGCGGCGAGCAGGCTTTCGCGCAGCTCGGAAAGCGTACCGGCGCCGGCAAAGGCGCCGAGGAAAAGACCGTCCGGCTTCAGTGCGCGACGGATCTGCACCAGCATACCGGGAATGTCGTTCATTGCCTGAAGGGACAGAAGAGATACGGCTAAGTCTAGGCTTTCCGGCTCGAACGGCACGGTCTCCAGCGGCGCCACCAATCCCGCGGCATCGGCCAGGAACGCCGCATCCGCCTCGACGCGCGCGACGTCCGTCACCTTGCCGCTTGTCGCGAGCACGTCGACTGCCGCCGGCGTCTGGCAAAACAGCACGGCCGCTCTGTCAAATTTACGCTCCACGGCGCCCAGCCGGTCGGCAAGCTCTTCGGCTGCCCGCCGCATCAGGAAATCCGCACCCGCAGCCGGACGGGCAAGGGCCCGGCGCTTGTGCGCCAGCCAGAGAGAGGTGTCGACTATGGGCTGCAACGGCTGGTTCCTGGTTTCCGCTCTCTGATATAGGGTGGCGGAGAACCAATCACGTGGCCGATCCAATGCCAGATATCAAGAGTATCGCTCGAAAGGCATTGGACTGGCCGGCGCGCATCCTGTTTCCGCCGGTTTGCGCCGGCTGCCGCCGGCATGTCTCGCAGCCCGGCGTGCTATGCGGCGCCTGCTGGCCGAAGCTCAGGCTTCTGGAACGGCCATGGTGCCCGGTGATGGGCACGCCGTTCATCCATCACATGGGCGAGGGGTTCCTGTCGGCCGAGGCGATCGCCGACCCGCCGCCCTTCGAGCGCGCGCGGGCCGCGGTCGCTTACTCCGGTGTCGCCCGCCAGATGGTGCAAGGGTTGAAATACCAGGATCGCACCGATCTGGCGCCGTGGATGGCGCGCTGGATGCTGCGCGCCGGCGCCGAACTGATCGCGGAAGCCGATGTGGTCGTGCCGGTGCCGCTGCACTGGCGGCGTTTTTTCAGGCGTCAGTTCAACCAGTCGGCGGAGCTGGCAAGGGCGGTATCGCAGCTTGGTGGTCTGCCTTTCGCACCCTCCGCGGTCAGGCGCGTCAAGCTTACCCGCCAGCAGGTCGGGCTGGAGCGGCGGGAACGCGAGGAGAATGTGCGTGCTGCATTCAGAGTGCCCGAGGAGGCGGAGATCGAGATCGCCGGCCGCCGGGTGCTCTTGATCGACGACGTCTATACCACCGGCGCCACTGTCCGAGCGGTCGCCAAGGCGTTGAAGAAGGGCGGTGCCGGGACCGTCGACGTGCTGACCTTCGCGCGCGTGCTGCCGGGGGACTTTCGGGCCGACGAGTCCGCGACTATATAAGATTTTGAGACAAGGCAGGATTGCTGACCGATGGTCGACGTGACGATCTATACACGGGTGATGTGCGGCTATTGTGCGGCGGCCAAGCGGCTGCTCGAGCGCAAGGGCGTCGCCTACACCGAGCACGACGCCTCCTTCTCGCCGGAACTGCGCCGGGAAATGATTTCCCGCGCGAATGGCCGCTCGACCTTTCCGCAGATATTCATCGGCGACACACATGTCGGCGGCTCCGACGATCTCCACGAACTGGAGGCGGAAGGCCGGCTGGACCGTCTGCTTGCCAATGGCTCGACTATTTAAGGACATGACGATGGGTGCTTTCAAGGCGGCGGCGATCCAAATGCGTTCGGGTATCAGCCCCGAGCACAACGCGGTCGATCTCGAGCGGCTGGTGCGCGAGGCAGCAAGCCAGGGCGCGACCTATATCCAGTCACCGGAAATGACCGGTGCACTGGTCCGCGACAAACAGGCGCGGGCCGCCTCCTTCACGTCCGAGGACAAGGACATCATCGTCTCGACCTCGCGCAAGCTGGCGAAAGAGCTTGGCGTCTACCTGCATATCGGCTCGACCGCCATCCTGCGCGCCGACGGCAAGCTCGCCAACCGGGCGCTTCTGTTCGGGCCGGATGGCGCGACACTAGCCACCTACGACAAGATCCATATGTTTGACGTCGATCTCGACAATGGCGAGAGCTGGCGCGAATCCGCCGCCTACGAGCCGGGCACCGAGGCCATCGTTACCGAGATCGATGGCGCGAGGCTGGGTTTCGCCGTCTGCTACGATCTGCGCTTTCCGCAGCTCTTCCGCGCCGAGGCGCTGGCCGGCGCCGACCTGCTTTCGGTGCCCGCCGCCTTCACCCGCCAGACCGGCGAGGCGCACTGGCATGTGCTGCTGCGGGCGCGCGCCATTGAGAACGGCGCCTATGTCGTCGCCGCGGCGCAAGGCGGACTGCACGAGGACGGCCGCGAGACCTATGGCCATTCGCTGATCGTCGATCCCTGGGGTCGCATCGTCGCCGAGGCCGCACATGACGAGCCCGCCGTGATCGTCGCCGACATCGACCCGGCGCAGTCGGTCGCCGCGCGCAAGAAGATCCCAAACCTGAAAAATGCGCGGGATTTCGCCGTAAACGGCGGACCGGCTCAGGCACTGCCGCTTAGGGGTGCAGCGTCTTGATCCGCTTTTCCCTGATCTGCGAGCACGAGCACGAATTCGAAGGCTGGTTTCGCAGTAATGACGATTTCGACACCCAAAAGAAACGTGGCTTTGTCGATTGCCCGAGTTGCGGCTCGCACAAGGTCGAGAAGGCATTGATGGCGCCGGCCGTCTCCACCGGGCGCAAACAGGAAAAGATCGCGCTCGCCATGGGCGAGGCCCAGAAGCAGGCGCTGGCACAATTGAAGGCCATGGCCGAGAAGGTGCGCGAGAATGCCGACTATGTCGGTGACAAGTTTGCCGAGGAGGCGCGCAAGATCCATTTCGGCGAGAGCGATCCGCGCGGCATTTATGGCGAGGCGACGCTGGAGGAGGCCAAGAGCCTGGCCGAGGACGGCGTCGAATTCATGCCGATCCCAAGCTTCCCCGACGAGCGCAACTGACTGGCTAGCTCACGCTGCCTATCAATTTCTCAAGCAGGCGAGCTAGGGTATCCTGCTCCGTGCGGGTGAGGCCGGCGAGGATTGCGTGCTCGTTGTCGACGTGGGCGGCGACCGCCTCATCGATCAATGTCAGGCCCTTGTCGGTCAGCTGCACGACGATCCCGCGTCGGTCGTTGGGGTGCGGCCCGCGCACGATCAATCCTAACTTTTCGAGCCGATCGAGCCGGTTGGTCATGGCGCCCGACGTCACCATCGTCGCTTCATAGAGGGCGGTTGGCGTCAGCGCATAAGGGGACCCGGAACGGCGCAGCGTCGCCAGCACGTCGAATTCCCCGGATTGCAATCCGAAACGGGCAAACAGCGGAGCGAGGCGTTCTCGTGCTATGAGCGACGAGGCTTCGTTCAACCGTCCAAGCACGGCCATCGGAGAGACATCCAGGTCCGGCCGTTCTCTTTTCCATTGCTCGATGGCCTTCGCTGCGCGATCCATCCATCTCACCGTTAAATATCTTGACGTTAAGAATCTTTGTATTATTTTATCTGAAGATGCAATACCGGCCAAGAGCCGCAAATAGGCGAAAGGCTACGAAATGAGATTTCTCTGGGATTCGGCACTCGGCCTTTTGGTCGTCACCGGCGGCCTGCTCGGCCTGACGCTGCCTTTCGGCAAGATCGCGACGGCGGCCGGCGTTTCCGCCATGGTCTGGGCCCTTGTCATCTCGCTCGGCGCCGGCGGCGTGCTTTTCTGCGCCTTGCTGCTGCGCGGGCAGCGCATCCGGCTCACCCCGCACAGGCTGCGCTATTTCTTCGTCACCGCAGCAGTGTCCTACGCCTTCCCCAATCTCTTGATGTTCTCGGCCATTCCGCATCTCGGCGCCGGCTACACCGGCATCATGTTCACGCTATCGCCGGTGATCACGCTGGTGTTTTCGATCTTGCTCGGCGTTCGCCGTCCCAACCTGCTTGGTGTCATCGGTATTGCCGTCGGCTTCGTCGGTGCTGTCATGGTGGCGATGACGCGCGGCGAGGCCGGACAGCCGGCCGAATTTTTCTGGGTAGCGATAGGGCTGCTCATCCCGGTCAGCCTTGCCGCCGGCAACATCTACCGCACCGTCGACTGGCCCGAAGGGACCGGGCCGATCGAGCTTGCCGTCGGCAGCCATCTGGCAGCGGCTGCGCTGCTTTTGGGCGGTATCCTCACGCTGCAAGGCGGGGGGTCGCTCGCCCTGCTCGGCGGCGTGCCGCAGGTGGTCGTCGGGCAGGTCGCGTCGGCCGCGGCGATGTTCGCCTTCTTCTTCCGGCTGCAGGCGGTCGGCGGCCCGGTCTATCTCAGTCAGATCGGCTATGTCGCGGCTGCGGTCGGGTTGTTTGCCGGGACGATCTTTCTGGGCGAGCACTATCAATTGCTGACCTGGGCGGGCGCTGTCATCATCACCGCCGGCGTCTTCATCACCACCAAAGCGCAAAGCCAGATCACCACAAAGGCGCAGAGCCAGACGGGTGAGAAGGTGGCGGCGTGAGAAAGTTCAGACGGATGCCTTCTCCGCCAGCACCATGTAGTTGACGTCCATGTCCTTCGACCGCTGCCAGCGGTCGGCGAGCGGATTGTAGGCGACGCCGGTGCGGTCGATGATGGTCAGGCCGGCGCCGGCAAGCGCCTTTTCCAGCTCGTCTGGCCGCACCAGCTTGCCGAACTGGTGGGTGCCGCGCGGCAACCAGCGCAGCACATATTCGGCGCCGATAATGGCCAGGCCCAGCGCCTTCAGCGTGCGGTTGATGGTGGCGACGAACATGATGCCGCCGGGCTTGACCATCTCGCCGCATTTGGCGACGAACAGGTCGATGTCGGCGACATGCTCGACCACTTCCATATTGAGGATGACGTCGAATTTCTCGCCGGCGTCGGCCAGATCCTCCGCCGTCGTGGCACGGTAATCCACGGTCACGCCGACTTCCGCCGCATGCAGCTTGGCCACTTCAATGTTGGTGGCGGATGCATCGGCGCCGACCACTTCGGCGCCAAGCCGCGCCATCGGCTCGCACAACAGCCCGCCGCCGCAGCCGATGTCGAGGAAGCGCAGGCCCTCGAACGGCCGCGCCGCACGCGGGTCGCGGCCGAAGCGCGTCGCCACCTGGTCGCGTATATAGGCAAGCCGAATCGGATTGAACTTGTGCAGCGGACGGAATTTGCCGTTCGGATTCCACCATTCGGCGGCAAGGGCGGAAAAGCGCTCCACTTCTCCGGCATCGATCGTCGACCGTCGGGGTTCTGGCATGGCGTGTCTCCCGCAGACTCAAAAGTTCAGAGCGCGATCGGGTGCAAAACCGGATACGACTTTTGCTGATCGCGCTCTGGTGCGCTAGGAAGTCGGTCGCGAGGCAGCGAATGTCAAGGCAGCAATTTCGCCTGTCGACAGGCCAGTGCTCATGATGCCAGGCGACGCTGACTGCGATCTGTCAGCATATGTCAGCTTAATACGGCTCACGTCGCCCAGTCGGCAAACGGCGGCATGCCTTGCGAAACCCTAAGCATTTGGCTAAGGAGGCCGCGAATTCAGCGACCGGCCCGGCCGGAACGCTCCCTTTCCGCTTTTCGGCCGTCGGCCTGGCATCCAGTCAAAGGCATTTCGCTTCCATGGCGCGCATCGTGATGAAATTCGGCGGAACCTCCGTCGCCGACATCGCCCGCATCCGCAATGTGGCGCGTCATGTCAAACGCGAGGTCGATGCCGGCCATGAGGTCGCGGTTGTCGTCTCGGCGATGGCCGGCAAGACCAACGAGCTCGTGCAATGGACGCGCGAAGCCTCACCCATGCACGATGCACGCGAATATGACGCCGTCGTCGCCTCCGGCGAGCAGGTGACTGCCGGCCTGCTGGCGATCGCGCTGCAGAACATGGGCGTCCATGCCCGTTCCTGGCAAGGCTGGCAGATTCCGATCAAGACCGACAATGCACATGGCGCGGCGCGCATTCTCGACATCGACGGCGCGTTCCTGATCAAGCGCTTCGGCGAGGGCCAGGTGGCGGTGGTCGCCGGTTTCCAGGGCATCGGGCCGGACAACCGCATCGCAACGCTCGGCCGTGGGGGCTCCGACACCAGCGCCGTCGCCATCGCGGCGGCGGTCAAGGCCGACCGCTGCGACATCTACACCGATGTCGACGGGGTCTACACCACCGATCCGCGCATCGAGCCGAAGGCGCGGCGGCTGGCCAAGATTTCGTTCGAGGAAATGCTTGAAATGGCCTCGCTCGGCGCCAAGGTGCTGCAGGTGCGTTCGGTCGAGCTTGCCATGGTGCACAGGGTGCGTACTTTCGTGCGGTCGTCCTTCGACGATCCCGACGCGCCCGGAATGGGGGATTTGCTCAATCCGCCCGGAACGCTTATTTGCGACGAGGAAGAGATCGTGGAACAGCAGGTCGTCACCGGAATTGCCTACGCCAAGGACGAAGCGCAGATTTCGTTGCGCCGTGTCGGCGACCGGCCGGGCGTCGCCGCCGGCATTTTCGGGCCGCTGGCCGAAGCCAACATCAATGTCGACATGATCGTCCAGAACATTTCCGAGGACGGCAAGTTCACCGACATGACCTTCACCGTGCCGTCCGGCGATGTCGACAAGGCGCTTGCCGTGCTCGAGCGGCTGAAGGCCACGATCGGCTACGACGTGGTGCAGTCGGAAGCCGGCATGTCGAAAGTCTCGGTCATCGGCATCGGCATGAGGAGCCATGCGGGCGTCGCCGCCACCGCCTTCAGGGCGCTGGCCGACAAATCGATCAACATCCGTGCGATCACGACCTCCGAGATCAAGATTTCGATCCTGATCGACGGTCCCTACACCGAACTTGCTGTTCGTACTTTGCATTCTGTCTACGGTCTGGATAAGCAGTAGCAGACTGCATCGGCCCGAAGATCGGAGTCGATTTTCGGAAAGTCTTAGAGCGTCCTTTGTGCGTCCAATTGGATGCATGGCGCTCTAATTGAGTTGTTGCGTGAGCGCCGGCCGCGGGAGAAACTGCGGCGGGCAGAATGTCCATTGGAGAACAAGCCGCGATGCGTGATACGGCCGGCGGCCCGCGCGTTTTGCTGAAACGGCTCCGCGAGCTCATGCAGGAGCCGCTGGAGCCGCAGGAGCGGCTCGACCGTATCGTGCGCGACATCGCCTCCAACATGGTCGCCGAAGTGTGCTCGCTCTATGTGCTGCGCGCCGATTCGGTGCTCGAACTCTATGCCACCGAGGGCCTGAACCCGAAAGCCGTCCATTTGGCGCAACTTAGGCTGGGGGAAGGCCTCGTCGGCACGATCGCGGCCTCAGCACGGCCGCTCAATCTCTCCAACGCGCAGGAACATCCCGCCTTCGCCTATCTGCCGGAGACAGGGGAAGAGATCTACAATTCCTTCCTCGGCGTGCCTGTGCTCAGGGCTGGGCGCACGCTCGGTGTGCTGGTCGTTCAGAACAAGACCATGCGCCACTATCGCGACGACGAGGTCGAGGCGCTGGAAACGACGGCGATGGTGATCGCCGAGATGATCGCCACCGGCGACCTTGCGCGGCTGACCCGGCCCGGGCTCGAACTCGACCTGCGCCGCCCGGTGAGCTTTACCGGCCTGTCCTTCAACGAGGGCGTCGGGCTTGGTCATGTCGTGCTGCACGAGCCGCGCATCGTCGTCACCAATCTGTTCAACGAGGACAGCGAGGAGGAGATCAAGCGGCTCGATGCATCCCTCGGTTCGCTCAGGCTCTCCATCGACGACATGCTGGAACGCCGCGAGGTCGCCTTCGAGGGCGAGCATCGCCAGGTGCTCGAAGCTTATCGCATGTTCGCCAACGACAGCGGCTGGGTGCGCCGGCTGGAAGAGGCGATCCGCAACGGCCTGACGGCAGAAGCGGCGGTGGAAAAAGTGCAGAGCGACATGCGTGCCCGCATGCTGCACATGACCGATCCGTATCTGCGCGAGCGGATGAGCGATTTCGACGATCTCGCTAACCGGTTGCTGCGCCAGTTGATGGGGCGCGGGCCGGACGATGTCGCGGCCTCGCTGCCGAAGGACGCCATCATCGTCGCCCGCTCGATGGGCGCCGCCGAACTGCTCGATTATCCCAGAGACAAGCTGCGTGGCGTGGTGCTGGAGGACGGCGCGGCGACCAGCCATGTCGTCATCGTGGCGCGGGCTATGGGCATACCGGTCGCCGGCCAGATGAAGGGCGCCGTTTCCATGGCGGAAAACGGCGACGCCATCATTGTCGACGGCGAAGAAGGCGCGATCCATCTGCGCCCTCAGCCCGACCTCGAAGCCGCCTATGCCGAAAAGGTCCGCTTCCGGGCGCGGCGGCAGGAGGTCTACCGCGAACTGCGCAAGAAGCCGTCGGTGACCAAGGATGGCGTCCAGGTCGACCTTTTGATGAATGCGGGCCTGGCCGTCGATCTGCCGCAGCTTGCCGAGGCGGGCGCCGCCGGCATCGGCCTGTTCCGCACCGAGCTGCAATT
Organism: Mesorhizobium sp. M6A.T.Ce.TU.016.01.1.1; assembly: GCF_003997065.1. Classification (NCBI taxonomy): domain Bacteria; kingdom Pseudomonadati; phylum Pseudomonadota; class Alphaproteobacteria; order Hyphomicrobiales; family Phyllobacteriaceae; genus Mesorhizobium; species Mesorhizobium sp. M6A.T.Ce.TU.016.01.1.1. The sequence goes on from NZ_RZTJ01000035.1 coordinate 14,958, forward strand.
CATGGTCGCTTCGACCTTTCCGCGTGCGGAAGCCCAGGAACGGCTCTACCGTGACGTGCTCGACGCGGCGCGGGGCAAGCCGGTGACCTTCCGCACCATCGATATCGGCGGCGACAAGGTGCTGCCCTACTTCAAGGACACGATCCAGGAAGAGAATCCGGCGCTCGGTTGGCGCGCCATCCGCTTGACGCTCGACCGGCCGGGCCTGTTGCGCACCCAGATCCGCGCGCTTCTGAAGGCCTGCGGCGGGCGTGAACTGAAGCTGATGCTGCCAATGGTGACGGAACTCGGCGAGATCGCGCAGGCGCGCGAAATCGTCGACCGCGAGGTGCGGCATCTGTCGCGTTTTGCCCATCATTTGCCGACCAGCCTGAAGCTCGGAGCCATGCTGGAAGTGCCTTCGCTGCTGTTCCAGCTCGACGAGCTGATGAAGGCCGTCGATTTCGTCTCGGTCGGCTCGAACGATCTGTTCCAGTTCGTCATGGCCGTCGATCGCGGCAACACGCAGCTCTCCGACCGTTTCGACACGCTGTCGACGCCATTCCTGCGCGTTCTGAAACAGGTCGCCGACGCCGGGGTGCGCAATAATACCCCGGTGACCTTGTGCGGCGAGCTGGCCGGCAAGCCGATCTCGGCGATGGCGCTGATCGGCCTTGGCTACCGTTCGATCTCGATGTCGCCGGCTTCGATCGGTCCGGTCAAGGCGATGCTGACGGAACTGCCACTGGCCGAGCTGCAAGCGTTTTTCGACGACAATCTCATGGCGCCGTCCCAGAAGTTGCCGATGCGGGCGCTGCTGCAAGCCTTTGCCGACGACCGCTCTATACCGCTATAGCATTCGCCATGATCAACCTGCCCCGCGACCGTATGGATCAAGTCGTCAAGCGTTTCGACGTGCTCGAAGCGCAGATGTCGGCCGGGCTGGCGACGGACGCCTATGTCAAGATGGCGTCGGAATATGCCGACATCCAGGAGATGGTGGCAAAGATCAGGGCGCTGCGCACCGCCGAGCACGAACAGGCCGATCTGGAGGCGATGCTCGCCGACAAAAGCACAGATGCCGAAATGCGGGCATTGGCCGAGGCCGATCTGCCCGAGGTCAGGCAACGCATCGAAGCGTTGCAGAAGGACATCCAGATCCTGCTTCTGCCCAAGGATGCCGCCGACGACAAGAACGCCATCCTCGAAATCCGCGCGGGCACCGGCGGCGATGAGGCGGCTCTCTTTGCCGGCGACCTGTTTCGCATGTACGAACGCTACGCTGCGGCACGCGGCTGGCGTTTCGAGACGGCGTCGGCAAGCGAGGGCGAGGTCGGCGGCTACAAGGAAATCATCGCCACCATTTCAGGCAAGGGGGTCTTTGCCCATCTGAAATTCGAGTCCGGCGTGCATCGCGTGCAGCGCGTGCCGGCGACCGAGGCCGGCGGGCGCATCCACACCTCGGCGGCGACGGTTGCCGTGCTGCCCGAAGCGGAAGAGGTCGACATCGACATTAGGGCCGAAGACATCCGCATCGACACGATGCGCGCCTCGGGTTCGGGCGGCCAGCACGTCAATACCACCGATTCGGCGGTGCGCATCACCCATCTGCCGACCGGCATCATGGTGGTGCAGGCGGAGAAGTCGCAGCACCAGAACCGAGCGAAAGCCATGCAGATCCTGCGCGCCAGGCTTTACGACCTTGAGCGCGGCAAGGCTGACGAGGAGCGCTCCGAATCGCGCAAATCGCAGGTCGGTTCGGGCGATCGCTCGGAGCGCATCCGCACCTATAATTTCCCGCAAGGCCGCGTCACCGACCATCGCATCAATCTGACGCTCTACAAGCTCGACCGCGTTATGATGGGCGAACTCGACGAGATCATCGACGCGCTGATGGCCGATCACCAGTCGAAGCTGCTCGCCGATATCGGCCTCGATGGCTGACAATCTGCCTGGTACACTCGGGCCACTGCTGAAAGCGGCGCGGGCCCGCCTTGCCGCGGCCGCAGTCGCCGATCCGGCGCTGGATGCCAGGCTGATCGTCGAACATCTTTCCGGCACCACCCGCACACAAGCCATCGCCGATCCCGAATGCAGGGTCGATGCCGGCGCGATTGCCGCGATCGATGCAGCCTTGAGACGGCGCATCGCCGGCGAGCCGGTGCATCGCATCCTCGGCCATCGCGAATTCTACGGCTTGCGCCTGTCGCTGTCAGCGGAAACGCTGGAGCCGCGACCAGATACCGAAACGCTGGTCGAAGCAGTGCTGCCCTTCGTGAAGACCACAGCCGCACGGCAAGGCGAATGCCGCATCCTCGATCTCGGCACCGGCACCGGCGCCATCGCGCTGGCGCTGCTCAGCGCCGTTCCGGCGGCGGTCGCCATCGGTGTCGATATTTCGCAAGGCGCGCTGGCGACCGCCATGCGCAATGCCGAGGAATTGGGGTTGGCCGGCCGGTTTCAGGTGCTCAAATCCGACTGGTTCGAAAAAGTTTTTGGCCGATACCATGTAATTGCCGCCAACCCTCCCTATATAGCGTCCATAGACATCGAAAATCTGCAGGACGAAGTCCGCGATTTTGATCCACGCCGAGCCCTTGATGGCGGCGTGGACGGTCTTAGTCCCTACAGGATCATTGCCGCCGAGGCGGCAGGTTTTTTGGAAGCCGAAGGCAGGATTGCGGTCGAGATCGGCCACGCGCAACGCAAAGAGGTCACTGACATATTCTCCGCAGCCGGCTATGCGCCGGCGGGGGTATTCTGCGATCTTGGCGGATACGACAGGGTTCTGATCTTTGAACTGACAAAGCCGTGATGCAGTGCGAAAAAACGCTTGGCAATGCCGGGGAATGCGGCTAGGGTCGCCTTAACCGGATGAGACGAAGCAGGCAGTGCTCTTAGCGATTCGGTTTCCTTGGAAATAGCTGCCTTCTTGCGCAAACGACGCCCAAGCTTCGTGCGGGAATCGTCCGATAAGTGATGTAACCGGAACAGGATGACACGTGGCGCCAACGCAATCGATGCGGGCGAACGCCGGTGAAGAGACGAAACGGCTGGCTGCATGAGCGCCTCCGTTCGTGAAGAGTTTTCGAAAATTTCAAAATGAAGAGAGTCGAATGAGGCCACAACAGCAGAACAGGCGCATGCGCGGTCGCAACAACAGCGGCGGCGGCGGTAACAACAATAATAACAACAACCGCAAGGGCCCAAATCCCCTGACGCGCAACTACGAGAGCAACGGTCCGGACGTGAAGATCCGCGGATCGGCTCAGCAAATCGCCGAAAAATACGCAACCCTTGCCCGTGACGCGCAAAGCTCCGGCGACCGGGTGATGGCGGAAAACTATCTCCAGCACGCCGAGCACTACAATCGCATCATCGCTGCCGCACAGGCGCAGATACCGATCCAGAGCGCTCAGCAGAATCGCGACGATTTTGACGATGACGGCGACGAAGATCGCGACGAGTTCGACAATGCCGGCAACAGCAACGTCGGTGAGACGGCGGCTCCGGTGGTCAACCACGGTGCCGGCCCGCAGCCGGTCATAGACGGCACGCCAGCCGAGTTGGCGTTCAACCAGGAAAACGGCCGTGACAATCGCGACAACGGTGGGCGCGACAACGGTGGACGCGACAACAGTGGGCGCGACAACAGTGGCGGCCGCCATCGTGACCGCCGCCCCAATGGCGGCTACGGCCAGAACGGCCAGCGCGGCGAATATGGTGCGCGCGGCGAGCAGGGCGGACAGCGCAGCGACCAGAACCGGCGCAACGAGACGCCGGTACAGAATGAAACGCCCGTGCAGGCGCAAGCTGTGTCTCCGGTTGAGCCTGCTTCTGTGGCCGAACCCGCGCCGCAGTTCGAAAACTTTTCGCCGGCGGCTCTCGCTGCCCAGGCCGAGATGAACGAAGCAGCCACTGAAAGCGGCGCTGCCCGCCGCCCCAGGCGTCCGCGCCGTCCGCGCGTCAATGCTAACCAGGTGGATGGCGGCAACGACAATGCTGGCGCCGATAATGGGAATGCAGCGCCGGCGGAAGACGCCGGTGGCGAGCCCGCCATCGTCGACGTCAACAACTGATCGAGCAAGGCTTTCAGACATTCTTGGACGGCGGAGAGAAATCTCCGCCGTTTTTGTTTGTGCGCCCGTTGAATATTATGCGTTCGCCATTACCGGACGTCTTGAGGGCCCGTGGCTTGCGCACCATATCTCGCGTGAACAGGACCCGGCTCGAACGGGCGGGTCCGTCACCGCAATCTGATCCGGTGCCGCAAAGCGGGCCGGTGACGGAAGGAGACAGATATGAATCTTGAAAAATACTCCGAGCGCGTACGCGGCTTCATCCAGTCTGCGCAAACAATGGCGCTCTCGCGCAACCACCAGCAGTTCACCCCCGAACATATATTGAAAGTGCTCGTCGACGACGACGAGGGCTTGGCCGCGTCGTTGATCGAGCGCGCCGGCGGCAGCGTTCGCGACGCCAAGCTTGGCGTCGAGACAGCACTTGAGGCAATGCCCAAGGTGGAAGGCGGCAACGGCCAGCTTTATCTGGCGCAGCCGCTGGCCAAAGTGTTCTCGACCGCCGAGGAACTGGCCAAGAAGGCCGGCGACAGTTTCGTCACGGTTGAGCGGCTGCTGACGGCGCTGGCGGTCGAGAAATCCGCCAAGACCGCCGATATCCTGACCAAAGCCGGCGTGACCCCACAGGCACTGAACCAGGTGATCAACGAGGTCCGCAAGGGCCGCACCGCCGACTCGGCGAGCGCCGAGCAGGGATATGATGCGCTGAAGAAGTACGCGCGCGACCTCACCGCCGACGGCCGCGCCGGCAAGCTCGACCCCGTCATCGGCCGCGACGACGAGATCCGCCGCACCATCCAGGTGCTGTCGCGCCGCACCAAGAACAATCCGGTGCTGATCGGTGAACCCGGCGTCGGCAAGACGGCGATCGCCGAAGGGCTGGCGTTGCGCATCGTCAATGGCGACGTGCCGGAATCGCTCAAGGACAAGCAGTTGATGGCGCTCGACATGGGGTCGTTGATCGCCGGTGCAAAATATCGCGGCGAATTCGAGGAGCGGCTGAAGGCGGTGCTTTCGGAAGTCACCGCTGCCGCTGGCGGCATCATCCTGTTTATCGATGAGATGCACACGCTGGTCGGCGCCGGCAAGGCGGATGGCGCCATGGACGCGTCGAACCTGTTGAAGCCGGCGCTGGCACGCGGCGAACTGCATTGCGTCGGCGCGACGACGCTCGATGAATACCGGAAGCATGTCGAGAAGGACGCGGCCCTTGCCCGCCGCTTCCAGCCGGTCTTCGTCAATGAGCCGACCGTCGAAGACACCGTCTCCATTCTGCGCGGCCTGAAGGAAAAATACGAGCAGCACCACAAGGTGCGCATCTCGGATTCGGCGCTGGTCGCGGCAGCGTCGCTGTCCAACCGCTATATCGCCGACCGATTCCTGCCGGACAAGGCGATCGACCTTGTCGACGAGGCCGCGTCGCGGCTCCGGATGCAGGTCGATTCGAAGCCCGAAGCGCTGGACGAGATCGACCGCCGTATCATGCAGCTCAAGATCGAGCGTGAGGCGCTGAAAGTCGAAAAGGACGACGCGTCGAAGGATCGGCTTGCCCGCCTCGAAAAGGATCTTTCCGCCCTGGAGGAGGAATCGACCGAACTGACCTCCAAGTGGCAGGCCGAGAAGCAGAAGCTCGGGCTCGCCGCCGACCTGAAGAAACAGCTCGACGAGGCACGCAACGAGCTCGCCATTGCCCAGCGCAAGGGTGAATTCCAGCGCGCCGGCGAGCTGGCCTATGGCAAGATCCCGGAACTCGAGAAGAAGCTGACGCAGGCCGAGGCGCAAGACGGCAAGGTCGGCATGGTCGAGGAAGTGGTCACTCCCGATCATGTCGCCCATATCGTGTCGCGCTGGACCGGCATTCCGGTCGACAAGATGCTGCAGGGCGAGCGCGACAAGCTGTTGCGCATGGAAGATGAGATCGGCAAGCGAGTCGTCGGCCAGGGCGAAGCGGTGCAGGCCGTGTCGAAAGCCGTTCGCCGTGCCCGCGCCGGCCTGCAGGACCCGAACCGGCCGATCGGCTCGTTCATGTTTCTCGGACCGACGGGCGTCGGCAAGACCGAGCTGACCAAGGCGCTCGCCAGCTTCCTGTTCGACGACGAGAGCGCGATGGTGCGTATCGACATGTCGGAATTCATGGAGAAGCACTCGGTCGCCCGGCTGATCGGCGCGCCTCCCGGCTATGTCGGCTATGAGGAAGGCGGCGCGCTGACCGAAGCGGTGCGGCGCCGGCCCTACCAGGTCGTGCTGTTCGACGAGATCGAGAAGGCGCATCCCGACGTGTTCAACGTGCTGCTGCAGGTGCTCGATGACGGCCGGCTGACCGACGGGCAGGGCCGCACGGTCGATTTCCGCAACACGCTGATCATCATGACGTCGAACCTCGGCGCCGAATATCTGGTCAATCTCGGCGAGAACCAGGACGTCGATGTCGTGCGCGACGAGGTGATGAGCGTCGTCAGGGCGTCGTTCCGGCCGGAGTTCCTCAACCGCGTCGACGAGGTGATCCTGTTCCACCGGCTGCGCCGGCAGGATATGGGCCGCATCGTCGAGATCCAGCTCAAGCGGCTGGAAAACCTGCTTGTCGATCGCAAGATCACGCTTTCGCTGGACCAGGAGGCGGTCGATTGGCTGGCGGCCAAGGGCTACGATCCGGCCTATGGCGCGCGGCCGCTGAAGCGGGTGATGCAGAAGGAGTTGCAGGACCCGCTGGCGGAAAAGATCCTGCTCGGCGACATCCTCGACGGCTCGACCGTCAAGGTCACCGCCGGTTCCGACCGGTTGAATTTCCGGTCGAAGCCGACGGTCGTGGCGACCGAGGCGGCGGCCTGACTTCGAGTCGGCTTGCATAAATGGCGGGGGCGCAGATGACGCTGGATGACTACAACAGCTTCTGCGCCTCGTTGCCGTCGACGACCCATGTCGTCCAGTGGGGCGGCGCCCATGTCTGGAAGGTCGGAGCCAAGGTCTTTGCGATCGGCGGTTGGAGCGAGGGGAAGGAGCCGTTCGTCACCTTCAAATGCTCCGACATCGCCTATGACATCTTGAAGGAACAGCCGGGCCTTCGGCCCGCGCCCTATCTCGCGTCACGCGGCATGAAATGGATTCAGCGCCAGACAAGCCAAAGCATGGACGATGACGCGCTGAAGGACTATCTGCGCGAAAGCCATCGCCTTGTCGTCCTCAAGCTGACCAAACAGGCGCGCAAGGAATTGGGGCTCGCCGCCAGCTAGTGTTCTAACTCCAGACCGCCAGAAATCCGCCATCTTCATGCCCGGTTCATGTTGGAACCTTATGGTCGCCAACTGATTTGCTGGCGAAGGGGTTGATCGATCGCGTCGGCCCGAAAATCCAATTCGATTTTCAAAAAAGCGCGATGCGGAGATTAAAGTGTTAGAGCGTCCTTTGCGCGTCCGGAAGGACGCGCGGCGCTCTAAAGAGACAACGCCGGGCGGCGGCAATTACGGACCGGAGAATTTGGCCAACATGTTCCGCACGATCTTCACCCTTTCGGCGCTCGCCGCCGGGCTGCTCTCTTCGAGCGCAATGGCCGCGCCGACGGAAGACATCGCGCCGCGATCTGCCCGTGCGGCCGATGCCGGTGGTGTGCTGGTCGCCCAGAACGGTGATTTCGACGTCTATTACGACGCTAGGGGAAACCGCGTCATCGTCGATGCGGAAACCGGCAAGGTCCTCGCCATCCAGCCACCGCAGACTAGGTTCGATCGCCGGGCGCTGCGCCAAGAGCGCTTGCGCAATCTCGGACCGGTCGAGGACGACCGCTATTATCTCGACGATCCGGAAGACACGGCGCGCCTGCGCCGCAGGCAATTGGAAGAGGAAGGCCTGATCGTCGTGCCGCCGGTCGATGAATACGACCCCTACAGCGACAATTCGGTGGAAGCTTTTCCCGAAGCCCCGCGGGATGACGGCAGCTATGGCAATAATTATCCGGAAGCGCAGCAGCCGGCAAAGCCGCGCACCGTCAAGCGCCAGCCGCTCAACGAGGCTTCGATCGAGCCAGTCGAGCCGACGGCGCCGGGCGACCAGGCGGCGCTGCCGCCAAAGATCGGCGGCGAAACGGCGGTCGACCCGTCGCTCTCGCTCGGTGCGCGCCAGGATGTTGCTGCGTTGCAAGTGCTGCTCGACCGCGCAGGCGCTTCGCCCGGCGTCGTCGACGGACGCTTCGGCTCCAATGTCGACAAGGCGCTCGCCGCCTATAACGAGATCACCGGCAGCAATCTGAGGTCCACCGATGTGGTCGGCATCCAGGCGGCCCTTGAGCAATCCGGCGGCGATGCCTTCGCCTCCTATAATATCACGCCCGAAGATGCGGCCGGCCCCTATGTCGCCTCGGTGCCGGAAGACTACAGCCAGAAGGCGCAGCTCGACCGGCTGAGCTACACATCCGTCACCGAAGCGCTCGCCGAGCGATTCCACATGGACGAGAACTATCTGAAGGCGCTCAATCCGGAAGCCAATTTCAACCGTCCTGGCACGATCATCAAGGTCGTCAATTTCGGCAGACTGGTGGCGAAGCCGGTGGCAAGCATCATCGCTGACAAGGGCAAGAAGCAGGTCCGCGCCTATGACGCGTCGGGCAAGCTAATCGCGGCCTATCCAGCCACCATCGGCTCGGCGGACACGCCTTCACCCACCGGCACGCATGCGGTGTCGCGGGTCGCTCTCGACCCGAACTACACCTACAACCCGAACATCAATTTCAAGCAGGGCGAAAACAACAAGATACTGACCATCCCGCCGGGCCCGAACGGCCCCGTCGGCTCGGTCTGGATCGCGCTGGACAAGCCGACCTACGGTATTCACGGCACACCCGACCCCTCCAAGATCGGCAAGACCGAAAGCCATGGCTGCGTGCGGCTGACCAATTGGGACGCACGCGAACTGGCAAAAATCGTGTCGCCGGGCGTCACGGTGGAGTTCATCGACTGAGCGCCATATCCCAAATCCTTCGCACGACAAGGAACGCGGACGGGCGACTTAGAGGTCTCGATCCTGTTCTGGTTTCAACGACAGCAAGCCTCTGGCCGGTTGTTGCGGGCGCGTAGGAGGTCTAAGCAGGCTTCATGCCTCCATGCGAAGTCGGCGCCGACGCCGTCCCCCGGGTCAGGCCGCTCCCGGCCGATACGTTTTGCCCGCAATCGCGGCGCAGGTTCGTGCTGATCGCGGCGATCCTGGCTTCCGCGCTCGGCTTCATCGACGGTTCGATCCTGGCTATCGCCACGCCGGCGATCCGCTTCGACCTCGGCGCCAGTTTCGCCGAGGCGCAGTGGATTTCCAACTCCTATGCGCTGACGCTTTCGGCGCTCATCCTTGTCGGCGGCGCCGCCGGCGACCGTTTTGGCCTGCGGCATGCTTTCGTGGCAGGCATCGCGCTGTTCATTGCCGCCTCGCTTGCCTGCGCGGTGGCGCCGAACCCGCCAGTGCTCATTGCGTTTCGCGCCATTCAGGGCATCGGTGCCGCCATCATGGTGCCGGGCAGCCTCGCCATTATCGCCAAGGCCTATCCGAAGAAGGAGCGCGGCAGGGCGATCGGCATCTGGGCGGCGGCCTCGGCGCTGACGACGGCGCTTGGCCCGGTGCTGGGCGGCGTTGTCTTGTCGGCCTTCGGCGATGGCATCTGGCGGGTGATCTTCGCGGTCAATCTGCCGCTTGGACTTGTCTCGATCTATCTGCTGCTCGCCAAGGTCCCGGCCGACGCTCCGACGGAAAAGCGCAGCCTCGATCTCGGCGGCGCTGCCCTCGCCACATTGGCGTTCGGGGCGCTTGCCTATGGCTTGACCTCGATGAGCGCAGAGGGCGAGGGGCAAATGTCTGGCCCGAGCATTGCCGCCGGCGCTGTGCTGCTCATCGTGTTCATTGTCTTCGAGCGCCGGCAGCGCGAGCCGATGATCGATCTCTCGCTGTTTCGGGTCGGCGCTTTCGCCGGCGCCAATGTGGCGACCTTCTTCCTCTATTTCGCACTGTCGGCCAATCTGTTCTACCTGCCGATGCTGCTCATCGCCGGATGGGGGCTGAGCGCGGCCGAGGTCGGCTTCATCTTCCTGCCGCTGTCGGTCTTGATCGCGCTGTTGTCGGGGCCGATCGGCCAGTGGTCCGACCGGATCGGTCCGCGTTTTCCGATCGCCAGCGGCAGTCTTGTCGTCGCTGTCGCCTTTGCCGGGCTTGCCTTGCTGGCCTATGCCGGGATCCACAGTTTCTGGTGGGGAGTGTTTCCGCTGATGGCGCTGATGGGGCTCGGCATGGCCCTGGTCGTGTCGCCGCTGTCGACGGCGATCATGACGGCGGTCGAGGACAAGGATACGGGTGCCGCGTCGGGAATCAACAATGCCGTCTCGCGCATTGGCGGCCTGATCGCGGTGGCGGCGATGGGATCACTGGCGGCCTGGGTCTATGCGGCAGCGCTGAACATCGGTTCCGCATCCGGCGTTCCGGGTTTTGGCGAACCGGCGCCGGCGGGCCTGGCACCGGACCTCGATGCAGCAAGGCTTGCTGCCAGCGACGCAGCGTTCGCGGCCGTCGCCTTGGTGACCGCGCTGCTTTGCCTGCTCTCGGCGATCGTGGCGTGGACGACTGTTTCCGGCGAGCGACTGCCATGGTCGCGTCGAGCTGAGAATCCGCAAAGCTGAGAAGCCCAGAAAGGCTCCAAGGTCGCTCAGCCTTCGATCTTGGCGCTCGCGACCTTCAGCGAATCACTGTCTTCCTGCTTGAGCAGGTCATCAATGCGCCCGCGCTCACGCTTGAAGGCGACGAGGTCGTCGCCCTTCAGCACCTTGCCGACCGGCAGGCGAACACGCATCGGGTCGACCTTGGTGCCGTTGACGATCAGCTCGTAGTGGAGATGCGGACCGGTGGCGAGGCCGGTCTGGCCGAGAAAGCCGATGGTCTGGCCTTGGCGGACGCGCACGCCCGGCGCGATGCCTTTGGCAAAAGCGCTCTGGTGATTGTAGGAGGTCTCGTAGCCATTGGCGTGGCGGATGATGATCTGCTTGCCATAGCCGCCGGCCCAGCCGGCCTTCTCGACGACACCGTTGCCGGCGGCAATGATCGGCGTGCCGATGGCGGCTGACCAATCGACGCCGGTATGCATGCGCACATAGCCGAGGATCGGATGCCTGCGGGCACCGAAGCCGGAACGGAATTTTCCTGCCGGCAGGGGATTGCGCAGCAGGAATTGCTGGGCGCTGCGGCCGTCCTCGTCGAAATAGTCGGTGCTGCCGTCCTGCATCTGAAACCGGTAGAAATTGCGAGTCGTGCCGCCGAAGCTCGCCGAGACATAGAGCAGCTCGGACTCGTCGGACGCTTGGTCGTCGCCGTCCGGCTGCGAGAACAGCACCTCGATGCGATCCGACGGATTGAGCCGCGATTGGAAATCGACACCGGACGCCAGGAGCTTGATCAGCCGCTTGGTCATCGCCTTGGACATGCCGTAGGAGTAGGCGGCGCGGTAGATGCCATCATAGACGTTCGGCAGATTGCCGCGCACCACCGGTGCGGGCGAATCGTCGAATGCGGTCAGCAATTCGGGATTGGGCTCCGGCTCCTGCGCCGGCACATATTGGCCGTGATCGTCGAGCGCGATGGTGACGATATGCTGGGCCCTGTCGTAGATGCCGGTGCGAACGACCTTGGCGGCGTCGCCATGGATCTCGAGCCCGACGCGCAGCACGGTTCCCGCCTTGAGCGCTGTCGCATTCAGCAATTTGGCGATCGCCTCGGCCATGCCGGTGGCGTCCTCGCCCGTATAGCCCGAATCGGCGAAGGCCTCGACTATGTCGCGGTCTCGGGTGAAAGGGATGATTTCCTCGGCGAAGGCCGGCGCCTGATCATCGGGGGCAGCGCGCAGCGACACCGAGACGTTTTCAGGAACGATCTTGACGTCGTAGGAACCGGCCATGCTCTCGGCGAACGCATCGCCGAATCGCTGCGGGTCGACATAATGCAGCGATGCAACCTGCACGGCGCCGTCGCTCAGGCCCGTGCCGGCCTCGCGCACCACCTTTTCCACCTCGTCGGCGGACAAGTCACTCTTTTCGTCGAAGGCGGCCGTCTCGATCGGGAAATCGACCGTCTTCAGGCTCATCTCGCTTTCGACCTTGGCGCCATAGATCTGGCCGGCGGCGGCGGTCGCCGGCTGGCCGGCATTGTCGTCGCGGCCGTCGCCAAACACCTGCATCGGGTTGAAAGGCGGATAGGCGCGGCTGGTCGTGTGCGCGGCGGCAAGCGCCATCTTGATCTGCACGAAAGGCATGGTGTGGATGACGTCGCGGTCGCCGACCTTGGTCACCATCGACACTTCCATGCGCCGACGGTCCTTGGCCTTGGCGATCTGGCGCGGGGCCACCAGCCTGATGGTCTTGGCGACCTCGCCGGAATCGTCGCCCCTAGCAAGGCTGATCAGTTCGGCGATCTCGGGCGGCGTTGCCAATTGCTGACGGCCGTCAAGGGCCGCGAACAGCGCCACGCCCATCAGCACGCTCGACGTCACGCCGGTCAGAAAAGTGCCCGACAGCCAGCGCGCCGAAACCTCGCGCCGGTCGGGCGGGCCACTGCGACCGTCCGCAATCAGCGGCGGCTCGTTGCCGAGTTCGGCTATGACATTTTCCGTATCTGGCATCCAGAAAGGCTGCTTCTTCCCCGGGCGGGACGGCTTGTCGCTTTTGTTGTGGCCATGACATTTGCCTGTCACGGCGGGCGAAGTCAACGAAGCGCCTGGCCTCGGCCGAAATCCCCAATCACACTTCTCTCTTAGTGGCTCTCTTACAGTCTCTTATAAGCGGCGCCGCGCGGGTGGTGCGCACGCCTGCTTTGTTGGCCTTGGTGTCAAGCCGTAATGCGGCGGCAATAGGGCTCCGGCATGGTGGTCGGCTTTGTTATTCCCATGCCGCCGCGGAAGTCGACTACCGAAAATCTTTTGTCGCAAAAAATTCAAGAAAGATTGAAATGGTTGTTGACAGTTTGGCTGGGCGCCGACTATATACGCCTCACCAACGAGGGCGGCGCGCCGCTGGCGACGAAGAAGTTCGCTTCTAGATCTGCCCTCTGCGAAATTCAAGAGAGCCGCGTGAGCGACACTCGAACGGCCCCGAGC